>CANHRW010000116.1 GCA_947462865.1 Bacteroidota bacterium
ACTTCTTGCAAAATGGCATCTTGAATAATGCTTTCATTGTAATTGTGAAGTTCTGTATTTACAGGTTGTCTATTGGGTGGAGGGGTATTGATTACCGATAAATCTCTTGCTCCCATTAAAGAAAAATGCAAGGTTCTTGGAATAGGAGTAGCGGTGAGCGTTAAAGTATCGACATTGGTTTTTAAAGCTTTTAATTTTTCTTTCGCAGCTACACCAAATTTTTGTTCTTCATCTATAATCAATAATCCAATGTCTTTAAATTCTACTGCTTTGTTGAGCAATTTATGTGTGCCAATTAACAAATCAACCTTGCCTTCTTTGACGGCCTCTAATACTTTTTTTGTTTCAGCAGCACTTTTAAATCTGTTGACATAGTCAATGGTACATGGGAAATCTTTGAGCCTTTCTTTAAAAGTTCTGTAATGCTGATTGGCTAAAATGGTTGTTGGAACCAAAACTGCTACTTGTTTACTGTCGCAAATGGCTTTGAATGCGGCTCTGATGGCAACTTCAGTTTTACCAAACCCTACATCTCCACAGATTAATCTGTCCATTGGATGTGGGCTTTCCATGTCCTTTTTGAGCTCTAGGGTGGCTTTTAATTGGTCAGGCGTGTCTTCATACATAAAAGAAGCTTCCAATTCAATTTGCATGAAGTTATCGGGCTGAAAAGCATGGCCAGATTCTGATTTCCTTTTTGCATACAGTTTAATTAAATCTCTGGCGATGTCTTTTACTTTCTTTTTGGTAGTAGATTTAAGTTTTTCCCAGGCATCTGAACCCAATTTGTTCATTTTGGGAGCTGTTCCTTCTTTACCAACATATTTGGTAATTTTATGCAAAGAATTGATACTGACATAAAGCAAATCGTCGTTCTTGTAAACCAATCGAACTGCTTCTTGAATATGCCCATTGATTGCTAGTTTTTCGAGTCCAGCAAATTTTCCTATGCCATGGTCAATGTGTGTGACATAATCTCCAGGCTTCAATTCCTTGAGTTCTTTTAAGGAAAGAATTTTATTGCCGGAGTAGCTTGCTCTATGTCGGCCCCTGTTTGTTCTATCAAATATGAGACGTTCAGTATAACAAGCCAATTTTAATTCATGATCTATAAAGCCATTACTGACGCCATGGTAGATGGGCTCAAATTGAACTTTCCCATCTAAATCTTCAAATATGGTGTACAATCTTTCAATTTGTCGACTGCTTTCACTGAAAATAATATTATTGATGTTGAGTGCCGAATTTTGGTTCAGATTGGCAATCAGTAATTTGAAATTTTTATGAAAAGCCGGCTGTGGACTCATTTTAAATTCAACTTTACAAACACCTTGATTAAAGTGTTTTTGTGAGCCAAATTCAATGATGTGAAATGGATTGATTGATTTTAAGAAATCTGCTGCCTGCATCCAGATGGCTGATGCCTGGTTGAAATTGAGTTCGTGTTCTGGGTTTGAATTGAACCATTTGTCGGCCTTTTCAGTGCCAAGATTTACTTGTTCTTTAGAGAGGTTGATATCTTGGAACCACAAATTGGTATGCGCAGGTAAGTAATGAAAAAATTCTTGGCTCTTGTTTTTTGTTTTTTGGATATGTGGGATGATGTAAAAGTGGTCAACTTTTTTCAACGACAGTTGGTCATTTGGATTGAACACTCGAATGCTTTCAATGGTTTCTTCATTCAATTCAACTCTATAGGGTTGCTCATTGCTAAATGAAAATACATCTATGATGCCACCTCGAATACTATAGGTGCCTGGTTCATATACAAAATCAACACGGTCAAATTCATGTTCATTAAGAAACTCTATGAAAAAATCAATGTCTAAACTGGTATTTTGTTTGATTTCATACGTGTTGCTTTCGAGTTCTTGTTCGTCTATTACCCATTCAGCTATTGCATCTGCCGTAGTTACAATCAATTGATTACTGTTGTTTTTTAATCGGTTTAAGGTTTCTGCTCTTTCTAATACCAAGCTGTTTTCATAAGAACCAGGTTGGAATTTTCTTTTAAAAGATCCTGGATAAAAGCAGATGGTTTTGCCTTCGAGAACATTGCTCAAATCAGAGTAAAAATCAATGGCATCGTCATCGTCATTGAATACAAATACATTGGTTTGCGGATTGACTAAGAATAAACTCCCTGCTATAATTCCAATTCCCGAGCCAATGCTGCCGTTTATATGAATTCTGCTTTTAGAACTATCTAGTGCTGAATGTAGGGTTTGTATTTGTGTTGTTTGACTGTATAATGCCAGTAATTCTTGTATTTTCATTTGGTACGAACAAGTTTAGCCCGATTGGTTTTCGGGCAAACAAAGATACATACAATCTGCGAAGATATTTATTCAGCGATTTCTTGACACAGTTCTATCAAAACCCCATTGCATGACTTAGGGTGAAGAAACGCAATGAGCTTGTTGTCTGCACCTCTTTTAGGCGTTTCGTTGATAAAATGAAAACCAGCTTGTTTGAGTCTGATCATTTCTTGTTCAATATCATCAACAGCAAAAGCAATATGGTGTATGCCTTCTCCTTTTTTTTCAATGAATTTGGCTATGGCGCTTTCTTCAGATGTTGGTTCTAAGAGCTCAATTTTATTAGGACCGCATTGGTAAAAATGAGTAAGCACATGTTCTGAAGCTACTGCTTCTGATTTATAGGGTGTAGCGTTAAAAAGTAAATTAAATAGTGGAATGCTTTTTTCAGGGTCTTTGATTGCAATTCCGATATGTTCTATTTGTTTAAAAAAGCGATTGTCTATTTGCATATGTTAAGATAAAATCATCTATAAAAATAAAATCTATATCGAGTTCTATTTGTAAATCGTTTGTGAATATAGTGCCTTTTAGGGGCTTGTCTATACTTTGGATGAGCAGATTCTCCTTAAAATCGAGCGATTTTTTGCCATACAATTTATACATACTCTCTTTGGCAGACCAAATCTTTGTGATTTCAATAGCTTGGTCGATACCATTTTTGTTTAGGAGGTCTATTTCTTGCGCGTTAAGAAATTTATGTGAAACAGTCAAAATTCTTTCATCTACTTTTTCGAGATCTATTCCTAACTTTCTATTTCTTGCAACTGAAACAGCTGCATATTTTCCGGCATGGGTAATACTGATGGCATAGGGCTGTCCATCTATCAATAAACTGGGTTTGTTGTGCTCGTCTTTGTTTAGGATAATTTTTGCTTCGTTAAATAAATATTTTAGAAGCAGTCTGCTTGCATACCATTGCAACTGGTGAACTTCTTTTTTTAAATTGTTTTTTGAGGGTTCTTCTATACTATTGCCCAGCTGCACAATCAGTGTTTGCAAGGTTTCTGTAATTTCCCAAATGCCTATCTGACTCTCATTGGGCAATGTGATATGTTTGAAAAATGGCATATTTATTTGGGTAAATTTACATCTTTCTCTGTAATCCAATTAATTTGCAAGATGATTGTTCAGAATACGAGCACCTTTGAAGGACATATTGGGGCCATTTATGCGTTGAGTACTGCCTTTGATGCAGGTGAATTTTTTTCTGGTGCAGCTGATGGCTATTTGGTAAAATGGCAGATCAATCAGCCAGAAACAGGAGTGGTATTGTTAAAACTAGATAGCCCTATTTATACCATTTGCAAATTCTATCACCATTCTCAAAAAATTGCCTTAGGAACAGCCAATGGCAATATCACCATTTTTGATTTAATAAGTAATCAAATCATCATTCAATTAAAGGCACATGAAGGTGCAGTTTTTGATTTAAAAATGTTAGGCAATCAGTTGCTTTCTGCTGGTGCCGATGGAGTTGTCAATGCTTGGGAACTTGATGCATATAAGAAGCAATTCCAGCTTAATTTCTCAAATAAGTCAGCAAGGGTAATTGCTCCTGGTTTAAACAATGCTGATTTTTATGTTGGCTACAGCGACCATACCATTCGTTTTTTTTCTGGAACCAACAAACCTGAACTCAAAAATGATCTCTTAGGACATACACAATCAGTGTTTGCATTGGCTGTACATCCAAATACAGGTGTTTTGGTAAGTGGAGGACGCGATGCTTACTTAAGATTTTGGCAAAATCACCAAACCACAGCAAACATCCCTGCCCATCTTTCTCATATCAATAGTTTGGCATTTAATCCGGGTTCAAAATTATTGGCATCGGCAAGCATGGATAAATCAATTAAAATTTGGAATCCAGAAACGGCTCAACTACTTAAAGTAATAGATCAAACCAAGCTCAAGGCACACAAGCATTCGGTGAATAAAATTTGTTGGTTGTCAGCTACCCAATTTATTTCATGTAGCGATGACAGGAGTATTTATTTGTGGGATATCAATGAAGATGAACTCAATTAATCTTCTTTACTTTTCTCTCCAACAAAATAATCATGCTGGTATTTGAACAATACATTGAAAGTTGTCAAAGAACCATAAATTTTTGTCAAATATTGCTGCAGGTTTATTTTGTCTTCGTCATTGAGTTTGTCGTTTGAATTGATTCTTTGTTCCATTACCCTTAACCGATCCCTTAACATGATTATTTTATGGAAAAAGGTATCTATTGGAATTTCTTTGCCGCTCAAGTTTGGGTCTCCCGGTTGAAGGATGAGTTTGCCACCAGTCCATTTTCCATGTAAACTTACCTGTTCAGGAATGTCTGTCCACCGTTTTAAAATACCTATTAAAGTACGTTCTATTTCGGCACTACTAATCATATCTTCAGGGCTATCAACGGCTTCAATTACCTCAATCTGTAAACTATCTTTTGCTATTTCTTTTGGTCCTTCTTGAATAAATACGATCTTATAATGCGTACTTTTAACATTGGTTATGACACCATCTCCATATTCGCTGTGTTTGATACGACTTCCTATTCCTAATTCTTTTTGATGATTCATGTTTTTCTTTTAATAATGCCAAATTAATTAGATTTTTATGATTCGTAAACTTTAATTTGCTAAAAAAAGAACAATGATACTTTCCGATAAAAGAATTCTTGAGGAAATAGCCTCTGGCAATATTTTAATAGAACCATTTAAAAAAGAATGTTTAGGTACAAACAGCTATGATGTGCATTTAGGACGCTATTTAGCTACTTACAAAGACAGGGTTTTAGATGCCCGTGTTCACAACCAAATTGAAACTTTTGAAATACCACAAGATGGTTTTGTATTACAACCCAATACACTGTACTTGGGCGTAACGGCTGAATATACAGAAACACACAAACATGTGCCTTTTCTCGAAGGGAAGTCAAGTACAGGAAGGTTAGGAATAGACATTCATGCAACTGCCGGAAAGGGTGATGTAGGATTTTGTAATACTTGGACTCTCGAAATTAGTTGTGCTCAGCCAGTGAGAATTTATGCAGGCATGCCCATCGGACAATTGATTTATTTTGTAGTTGAAGGTGATATAGAAACCATGTACAATACCAAGCAAAATGCCAAATACAATTCAAGAGGTGTGAAACCTGTTGAAAGCATGATGTGGAAGAATAAATTTTAAAGTATAAAATTTAGTGAATAAGGGCTGATTCTTGAATCAGCCTTTTTTTGTTAATGGGAACAACACCTACTTCTTCACAAACCAATCCACCCGCTAAATTAGCCAATCCTGCAATTTGATTGATTGGTAAATCTTGAGCAAGACAAAGTGCTGCAACACTTATTACGGTATCACCAGCTCCACTCACATCAGCAATTTTGCGAATATGTGCAGGGATATAGTCAAATTTTTTCCCATCACTGATCATAACACCCCTTTCGCTTAAGGTAACCATGATGTTTTTAATTTGTTTGCTGTGCATAAAGGCTAAAATGCCCTTTTCAAATTGTGTTTTATCAGATGGGTCTAAGTCCATTTGATAACCTTCTTTTAATTCTTTTAAATTGGGTTTGAACAAATCAACACCTTGGTAGTCATTGAAATTTCTTTTCTTTGGATCTACTGCGATTTTAATATTTCTTTTGTGAGCTTCAGCTACAATTTGTTTGATCAAAGTTGCTGAGATAACACCCTTGTCATAGTCTTCAAATATGATGACATCACATGCAGGTAATAAATCTGATACAATTCTTTTGGCCAATAAAAAGCTATCATATTCGCTAATAGGATTTGACATTTCTTGGTCTATCCTAAGCATTTGGTGTTGTTGTGCAATCACCCTAGTTTTAACTGTAGTAATCCTTTCTTTGGAACAGATAATGCCCTCCGTTCCAATTTTTTCGTTTTCAAGGATTGAGAGCAAATCACGACCTTCTTGGTCTTCACCAATTACAGAGCATAAAATTGGTTTAGCTCCTAACGCAACGAGGTTCATGGCCACATTTGCCGCACCACCCAATCGGTTTTCTTTTGATTTTACAGCAACTACAGGAACCGGTGCTTCTGGAGAAATGCGGTCTACTTGGCCCATCAAATAAGCATCTATCATCACATCACCAATGACCAATACACGCATCCCTTCAAATTTTGAAAT
>CANHRW010000117.1 GCA_947462865.1 Bacteroidota bacterium
GCACCACAATTACAAGGCTCAGCAATACCTACCATAATAGTTCCTACGCCAGGTTCAATGGTTTCAGAATTTCCAACATGTGCAAGCACAAATGTTTGCATGCCAGGCATGGCACTTTGTTTGAGAGTAACTTTACCCGAATTATCAACGGTACCAATATCAAAAATTGAAACACCAAATGAAGGAATTTCCCAAGTGATTGCTGGTGTTGGTGTAATTTCAATTAAGTTTCTGTTAGCCCTGTTTATTTTATAAACCTTTGCGTTGAACTGTTGCGACTCGCCAGCTGCTATGCTTGCATAAATAGGTTCTACAGCAACAATGGTGTCTGGATTAATTACAACTTCTGCCTGCCCAATCATTCCTTGAGCAATGGCTTGTACACTTACTGAACCAATCTGATTTGCAGTAAACAAACCACTGGTACTGATACTGGCCAATTCAGATTCTAATACCTTCCATTGAATAGGCGTTGAAACCTCAACATTGTTTGAATTGTATGCTTTGGCAGTAAACTGAATGGTTTCGCCTCTAAACACATCTTTGATTGAAGGCGTTACGACAACCTTGGTTACAGGCAATGGAACTGCAGGTGCCCCTACTACCATTACAGGTACAATAATTTCTGGACTTCCGTTTAATCCCGATGCAGTTACTGTAATTTCACAATTTCCTACAGCATTGAAAGTAACTAAACCACTGCTTGAAACAGCTGCAATATTGGTTTTATCTGATGCATATGTATAATTAGGTGTTCCCATACCAAAATAAATTGGCTCTAGTTGTAAAGGACCATCATTCAAACCCCAAATGATTGCTGATGGTGCAACTGCAAATACTGAAGGTGTGGCAATTACCAATGGCACTGTTGCGGTATAATTTTTACCCCCAACTGAAACCGAGGCACTAACAGTAATTGCGCCTGTAGCACTTGTACTGATTGCACCATTGGCACTGATACTTGCTACTTTTTGATCGGATGTAGACCATGTTACACCTGTTGCAGGCGTTACTTCGCCATTTGAGTTCACAAGCACTGCAGAATAGTTTAAATTAGAACCGATAGCTAATGACTGAGCACCGTTTTCAATTAATAAAACATAAGCACCACCATTGGTTGTGCTTCCAGAATTATTGCTAGAGCTGGTATCGTCCTTTTTACATGAAAAAAACGACAAAGTGGTGAAAGAAAATAAAAATAGAAGTTTGGTTAATTTGTTCATTTTGGAAATTTTTATAATTCCGCAATTATAAAATTATCCATCTATTTAATAAAATTTAAGGTGAAAAAATTAAAGACTCAATTAATATTGATTATGGTTTAAAACTAATTATCAAAATATCCTAAAGATTGCACCATCACTTTCATCTATTATTTTAGAAATTTCTTTGAATTGAGCTTTGTTAAAAGCATTAAAACATACAAATTCATAACACAGCTTTAATTAAAATACTTAATAATTATAAAAATCTATTAGGCTTTTTTAATACAACTTTATATCGTAATATTGCAATATTAAAATATATGGGCACCACTAAGTCTGATCATTTTTCAGTAAAACAAAACCAAATTGCAAACATTGCAAAAGCCATTGGCCACCCAGCCAGGGTAGCTATATTGGACTACCTAACAAAGGTTGATTCATGCATTTGTAGTGACATTGTAAATGAATTGCCTTTGGCACAACCTACCATCTCACAGCACCTAAAAGAATTAAAAACCGCAGGTTTGATCAAAGGCAATATAGAAGGCAATGCCATTTGTTATTGCATTGATGAAAAAGCCATCGAAAAAATTCAAGCCTATTTTACAAAATTGGCTGGCGCAATAGCCAACCCTAAAAATACCTGTTGTTAATTTAAATACATACGCATGAAACTGTCACAAGTAAAACTCATTTTACCAACGCTCAACGAGCTCAAATTTAAGCTAGAAGACGGCACAATTGTACCTGCTCATTTTCACATTACCGAAGTAGGTATGGTTAGCAAGCTTTTCATAGATTGTGGAGGCACAATCAGAACAGAAAAAAGAGTAAATTTTCAGCTGTGGTCTGCTAATGATGTTGATCACCAGCTTATGCCCAATAAATTGTTACAAATTATTGAACTCTCAGAACAAAAATTGGGTATAGAAGACCAAGAAATTGAGGTGGAATACCAATCTGCTACAATTGGCAAGTATGCGTTGGCTTTTGATGGCAGCTACTTTTTACTTCAAAACACACAAACAGCATGTTTGGCTGAAGACCAATGTGGCATACCGCCTCAAAAACAAAAAATAAATTTAGCAGAAATCAATCAAGCACCTGCTGCATGTTGCACGCCTGGTTCTAACTGTTGTTAAATTATGAAAGCATTTATCATCAAATACAAAAAGCCCATCATCATTACCATATCGGTGATTGCACTTCAAATTTGGTTTGGGTTTGATCCTAAATTTAGTATCATCAATATCATTTGGTTATTTGTTTAAAACATGGAAAAAAAGAACATATTGGTACTTTGCACTGGGAATAGTTGCAGGAGCCAAATTGCAGAGGCCTATTTAAGATATTTTGCAAAAGACAAAGCCCATATTTTCAGTGCAGGTATAGAAACTCACGGTGTAAACCCAAGGGCTATTGCCACCATGTTAGAAGATGGTATAGACATCTCTCATCATACTTCCAACAATGTGAATGAATACATGCACATTCCATTTGATTTTGTAATTACTGTTTGTGACAATGCCAACGAACACTGCCCTTATTTCCCAAGTCTGGGCCAAAAATTTCATTACAATTTTCCTGACCCTGCCAAAGCCATTGGTACCGAAGCAGAAATTGCTGCACAATTCAAGGCTGTTCGCGAACAAATCAAAGAATACTGCAAAAATTTTGTAAAGACCCAATTGCATTAAATAGCAAAAAATAGACGGATTGAAATAGGCGTTGATTTCTTAAATTAATTTTAGAAATTATTGACTCATATTTGTATTGTATGAAATCTATCTCAACCAATCGGTATTTGAAATGCATTATTTGCTGTTTTTGTTGCTTGATCTATTTTCAATCTGCCGGACAGATTGGAATTGGCAACAATAACCCTAAAGCAACCTTAGATATCAGTGGTAATCCAAATTCCGTAAGTATTCCAGATGGCATAATTGCACCCAGAATAAACCGTGCAGATTTAATTGCTAAGGCAGCTTACACAACAGCGCAAAAAGGTGCCATTGTATATATCACAGATTTGAGTGGTACAACCAATGCAGCAACCACAAGAATTACCGAAGTTGGTTATTATTATTTTGATGGGAACAAATGGTGTTCAATGAATAGTACTGGTTTTAGTTTTACTTACGGTGATATTAAAACCGGCGTACAAATTGCTGACCACAATGGCTGGGTAAAATTAGATGGTAGGGCTACAAACACCTTAACCCAAAGCCAACAAATACAAGCTTCAGTACTAGGTATAGGTGCAAATTTGCCTAATGCTACCAATGCCGTGTTAATTCAAAATGGCAATGCTTTGGGAAGTATTAGCGGAAGCAATGAACGAACTTTGGCACAAAACCAATTGCCCAATGTGAGTTTAAATTACAGTCGATTAAGTTCATATACTACAGATGGTATTGCCGGTTCATCATCTGGTACTTTTGGCACAACAGGCACCACGAGTGCATTAATTGGTTGGAGTGGTAATGGGCGAATAAATTTTACCAGTAACAACAACAATCAAACTTCATCTCTCAACGGAGCGGTAGCCCAACAAGTACTCGATATTACCCCCAAAAGCATGAGTGTAAATACTTTTATATTTTTAGGAGATTAACAAAAAACAATATGAAACATTTTAAAAAACTACCAAATTTTATTTTTCTAACAATGACTTCTTGTATCACTGTTTCACCTTTGATTAGAAATGAACAGTATATCAAAAATAATATTCAACAACTAGGAACTGAAATAGATAGTATTCAAATTAGTGACTTACTAACTGGAAGTTTGAAAATAACCCCTCATTCAGATATTGATATATATGAAATTTCTGGGTTTGATTATCACAATCAAAAAGGAATTGTTATAGGAATTGGACTCAAAAAGGTTGTCAACATAACCAACAATGTTGTTTTATATAATTATGAAACGGAACACATCAAGCTGAATAAGGATGAATGTATGAAGATACTTACAACATACAATAAGTTGAAAGATACCATCAAATTTAAAAAAATAAATTACAGGGAACAGTTTTCTGCAGATCTTAAAATCAACCAAAGTTTAAGTGTAAGCTATGAAGGTAAAAACGGATCCAATCAACCCTATTATATAAGTCTTTGGGTTAATGGGAAAAAAATGCTCATTCAATCTGACAACTTCATTCAAAGCCTGCAAACCTTTCTGTTGAATTAATTTGGCAAGTGACATTTATTGTATAACTTGAATAATTAATATTACAAAAACCAATGAAAATGAAACCCCAACATTTTCTTGCATTCATATTGAGTGCAGGATTGCTATTATCTGCTTGTAGTTTGAATCTATTCAATGGCAGAAAACATCACTTAAATTTGGTAAGGTCTAACAAATCAGATTGTTATAACCTTAGTAAAAAAACTGAAAAACAGGTAATAGAAACTACAGAAAATATTTTTACCTCCACTGATTTGGTTTATACCAAGCCAAATACCACTCTATTAGAGCAATTGATTGAAAAAAAACATTAAATCAAGCAAAAAACAATACCAGTGTCAATGAGAAAAAAACAATTCAACATGCATCAAAATACCTAATTGTTAACCCTAAAAAAGAGCAGGGCTTATCTATCATTTTAACTAAAAACAACAAACTGAGACCTATTGCAAAATTTACGTTTATAACAGGAATCATCGGTTTTGTATTTGTATTTATTTGGCCGCTAACTATACTGGCGTTTCCAATTGGACTAATCGCAATTATTTCCGGAATAATTGCATTTTCAAAAATTAAAAATATCAGATCAGCTGATTTTAAATATGCTTTTATTGGATTTATACTTGGTATGATCATTTGTACAGCTTGGATTGGATTTCTCATGATGTTATCTAAATAGTAATAACCTAACATTATATATGCCCCACTTCTTTATTTTTGAACCATGAACAACAACGATATTTTGCGCAGGTTGCGGTATGCATTTCATATGAACGATGCAATGATGCTGAATGTTTTTGCTGATGGTGGAGCAATTATTGAAAAAGAACAATTGGGTATTTGGCTCAAGAAAGAAGAGGATGAAGGGTTCCAACCTATTTACGACAAAGACTTGGCTGCATTTTTAAATGGGTTCATCATTTTAAAACGTGGAAAGAAAGAAGGAGAACTACCAAACCCTGAAAAGAGTTTGAACAACAATACCATTTTCAGAAAACTCAAAATTGCACTCAATTTAAAAGACGAAGATATTTTAGCAATTTTAGCACTTGCCGATTTCAAATTCAGCAAACATGAATTGAGTGCCTTGTTCAGAAAACCCGATCAAGAGCAATACCGTGTATGTAAGGACCAAGTATTGAGAAATTTTTTAACGGGACTACAAATCAAGTTTCACCCCAATAAAATTTAATACTGTTGAATTTCATCGTGTATAAAATGGAGTTGAACACCTGCTTCTTTAAATAGGGCTTCACTTTCTAAACCTGCATGGTATTTGCGCTCACAAACCACTCGCTTAATACCACAGTTAATGATTAACATGGCGCATACTCGGCAAGGTGTCATTCTACAATACAAAGTTGCTCCATCTATTGAAACTCCGTTTTTAGCAGCTTGGCAAATGGCATTTTGTTCTGCATGAACGGTTCTTACGCAGTGTTCTGTTATGCTTTCATCTGCATGCAACATTTTTTTCATTTGATGACCTACTTCATCACAATGCGCTAATCCAATGGGTGAACCTACATAGCCTGTTACCAACAATTGGTTGTCTTTGGCAATAACGCAGCCGCTTCTGCCCCTGTCGCACGTTGCCCTTTTACTAATGGCCTCCATTACCTCCATAAAATAGGCATCCCAACTGGGTCTCTGGTAGTTTGATGTTGTGCTTGAACTCGTCATAAATATAATTAAAACTGTAACTAATTAAATATTCAGTTTACCTATTGATCTTAGAAATTTAAAAATGATTTGATTCATGAAATGCGGAAGGTAATACATGGTCTTTAAAAGGTTCAATGCATTTCTCTTGGGGCAATATGCCAATTCTTCTCTCGAAAACCAATAAGTTGCTTGTAGTTTATTACCTGAATGTATACAAGAAAATACAACCCCAAAAACAATACAGGCTACAAATTCTTGAAAGGCTTTTTGATAGGGCCAAAGTGACTCGTTGTCCTTGTATAGCTGATGGTACTTTTCAAGTAGAATTTTATACGATTCAAAATGAATAGATTCGTGAGACCTGTTACTGGTGTTGTGGTAA
>CANHRW010000118.1 GCA_947462865.1 Bacteroidota bacterium
GAAGAATACGCACTTAGACCCGGAAAAATGGATGCTCCAAGGCTGTTTAGTTTTCAATTAAGAGTACAGTTTTAATTTTTGTTGCTTGAAGCTAATGGAATAAGTTTGATCATGCCAATCCAATGCATCAATTTCATCATTGGGTAAACAGGATCTATTTCCCACCATTTAGCTGCAAAATTTGGTCTGGCTCCAGCATGGTGATGGTTGTTTTGAAACAATTCTCCCAACATTAAAAAATCAAACACCAATGTGTTTTTAGAGTGGTCTTTTTCATTGAAATTTCTATACCCGTATTTATGACCAGCCCAATTGACAACAGCACCTTGTATTGGACCCATTAAAAAATGAATGGGTAAAAATAAATACAACCACCAAACGCTTGCAAACTTTATATAAATGGCAATGTATAGAAAGGCAAAAAACAACCTGCTTGCCCAAGAATCAGCTAGTTGATCGATGACAGGATATACTGGATAATTTTTTTTGAACTTTTCGTCTATTTCAAGGGTATTGTGCAAAACACCATTGTAAATTTTACGGGTATGCCACATCATGCTAAATACTTCTTTAAAAAACTGAGGAGTATGTGGATCTTTTTCCGTATCCGAATAAGCATGATGCATTCTGTGTAAAATGGCATAGGCTCTGGCATTTAAGTATGAGGAACCTTGCATAACCCAAGTATAAACATACCAAAACTTTTCCCAGGCTTTACTCATGGTAAACATTTTATGAGCAGCATACCTGTGTAAGAAAAAAGTTTGTCCAAACAAAGATAAGTACCAATGCAAAATTAAAAACAAAAAAATGACTGTCATGAATTCAATATTTTGAGGCAAATAAAAAGAAGTAATGGCAATTTTTTATGCCTAAAATCATTACTCAATATAAAAACCTTTAGCCAGCTGGGCTTTCTTTTTTGTAAGCCATTCTACTTTGCACTTTTTGTAGCATTCTTTCAATGATTAAATCTGCTAATTCAGGAGCAATCAACATGGGCTCTGAATTTGAAAAAATCTGCTTTACCTTGGCTTCGTTTACATCTATTCTGTAAAGTATGTTCCATAGTTTTTCGGGTGATTTCAAAATCAATTGAATCAATTCAGACACCAAAATGTCTTTGATTTGTTGTTGATTTTCAGCTGAAAATTCCAATTCAAAGGCTTGTCCAAGAAGGGATACAAGGGCATTATTTTGTGATTTTTCTATCATGATATTGTTTCAACATAGTTTTAAAAATATGAAAATCGATGAATGGTTACTTAATTCGATTTGAATGCCCTAAATTGCAGCGCATTTCAAAAAATGCATATCAGTTTAACAAAATAACTAAAATAAAACCTAAAGCTCATGGTATTTGATTTAGAAATGATCAAGTCTGTTTATACAAAAATGGACGAACGCATTCAGGCAGCAAGAAAAGTAGTCAACAAGCCGCTCACTTTATCAGAAAAAATTTTATATGCCCATTTAACTGAGGGCAATGCGGGAAAAGCTTATGAAAGAGGAAAATCATATGTAGATTTTGCTCCCGACAGAGTAGCCATGCAAGATGCAACAGCTCAAATGGCATTGTTACAATTCATGCAAGCAGGTAGACCTAAAGTTGCAGTTCCTTCAACCGTTCATTGCGACCACTTAATTACTGCCAAAGTTGGTGCAGAAAAAGATTTGGCTGTTGCCAATTCTGAAAGCAAAGAAGTATATGATTTTTTGGCATCTGTATCAAACAAATATGGCATTGGATTTTGGAAGCCAGGTGCTGGAATTATTCACCAAGTAGTTTTGGAAAACTACGCTTTTCCGGGCGGTATGATGATTGGTACTGATAGCCATACTGTAAATGCAGGAGGTTTAGGTATGTTGGCAATAGGTGTGGGTGGAGCTGATGCATGTGATGTAATGGCTGGTTTACCATGGGAACTAAAATTCCCTAAATTGATCGGTATTAAACTAACCGGAAAACTCAACGGGTGGACAGCACCTAAAGATGTCATTTTAAAAGTTGCTGGTTTACTCACTGTAAAAGGTGGAACAGGAGCCATTGTAGAATATTTTGGTGAGGGTGCTACTAGTATGAGTTGTACAGGAAAAGGAACCATTTGTAACATGGGTGCAGAAATTGGTGCAACCACCTCTACTTTTGGTTATGATGAAAGCATGGAGCGTTACTTAAGAGCAACTGGAAGATCCGAGGTAGCTAATTTAGCAAATGGAATTAAATCGCATTTAACTGCAGATCCTGAAGTTTACGCCAATCCTGAATTGTATTTCGACCAAGTGATTGAAATTGACCTCAACACTTTAATGCCTCATTTGAACGGACCATTTACTCCAGATTTGGCTACACCAGTTTCTGAAATCAAAGATGCTGCTGCTAAAAATGCTTGGCCATTAAAAGTTGAATGGGGCTTGATTGGTTCGTGTACCAATTCTTCTTATGAAGATTTGTCAAGAGCTGCTTCAATTGCCAAACAAGCCATAGAAAAGGGGTTAACTACTAAAGCTGAATTTGGTATAAATCCGGGTTCTGAACAAGTGAGGTATACAGCTGAAAGAGATGGTTTATTAAAAACTTTCACTGATTTAAACGCCTCTATATTCACAAATGCCTGTGGGCCATGTATAGGCATGTGGGACAGAGTAGGTGCTGAAAAGGCAGAAAAAAACACAATTATTCATTCATTCAATAGAAATTTTGCCAAAAGAGCAGATGGCAATCCAAACACCTATGCATTTGTAGCTTCACCAGAAATGGTAGCAGCTATTGCAATTGCAGGAGATTTGTCTTTTAACCCAATTACTGACACTTTGTTGAATAAAGATGGAGTTGCTGTCAAATTAGATCCACCTACAGGAGATGAATTGCCTACCAGCGGTTTTGCGGTTGAAGATGCTGGTTACATAGCACCTGCAATTGATGGTAGTGGCATTGAAGTAGCTGTATCACCTTCATCAGACAGGCTACAATTATTAGATCCTTTTGCAGCTTGGGATGGGAAAGATCTTGAAAATTTAAAATTATTGATCAAAGCCAAAGGCAAATGTACAACTGACCATATTTCAATGGCAGGACCTTGGCTTAAGTACAGAGGGCACTTAGACAATATTTCAAACAATATGTTAATTGGAGCTGTCAATTATTTCAATGAAAAAACTGACAATGTAAAAAACCAATTAACAGGAGAATACCAATCTGTTCCCAAAGTACAAAGACAGTACAAAGCTGCTGCTATTGGCTCTATAGTAGTTGGTGATGAAAATTACGGAGAAGGTTCAAGCAGAGAACACGCTGCCATGGAGCCTAGACATTTGGGTGTAAATGCTGTACTGGTAAAATCTTTTGCCCGTATACATGAAACCAACCTTAAAAAACAGGGCATGTTGGCATTAACTTTCATCAACAAAGATGATTACAACAAAATTTTAGAGGACGACCAAATACATATCAAAGGATTGACTTCATTCAGTGCAGGAAAACCATTGACAATTGTACTAAACCATGCGGATGGTACTTCTGAACAATTTGATGTTAGCCATACCTACAATGACCAACAAATAGAATGGTTTAAAGCGGGCGGAGCTTTAAATATCATTAGAAAACAAATTGGAAAATAACAGCCTAGAACTAACCTAAACAAAAAAGGCGGTAACAGTGTTACCGCCTTTTTTATACAAGAAAGTTGAATCTAGTTCAAAGTCATGTGTGTACCATTGATATATAAATAATCGGTACCAATCTTTTTCCATACTATAACAATAGCTCCCATATTTTCAGTTTTCCAGGCTGAATTTAATACTGAAGTATGTGTTTTGCTGGTAATATCTCCAGATATTGGAATAGCACTTCCCCATGCATTTGGCGTTGAAACGGCTCTAATTACATAGTCGTGTTTTTGATTTGGATTGGCAGGTCCACCTGAAATTTGTTGTGTAGAAATGACCCCATTTTCATAGAAATAAACCGATAAAAGGTATTCACCATTTACATTGGCATCAAAGAATTTCGAATGTGCATCCACTGAAATTTTACCATCAGCAATTTTTAAATTGTTTAAGGCAACACCTACCACTACTGGATTATTTGCTATAAATGTATCTACAGAAGCAATAATTTTATTACTTGTTGCAGCAATATTACTGTAAACCCCGGCATCAAAAGTCAAACCATTACCAACAACTATACGTGGTACAGAAGCAGATTTAAATCTTGGCAAATTTGAAATTGAATTCATGGCAGTTAAACTCAATGGGTCTGAACTATGAATAGCAATAGGTAATATTTTATCTTTTCCTTTTTCAATTGCATCATTGAATCCTGGTATACCATAGGCACCACAAGGAGGGCACCAAGTTCCAGTAATATCAATCACTAACGCTCTATTTTTTTGCTCAATATTTACTGATGGGCTCGCATTACTTGGTCCCGCATTTTCATTTTTTGAGCAACTGATTAGTCCCAATGTGCATGTCAGTATGAGTGCAGCTGACTTGATTCCTTTGATGTTCATTTTTAAGATTTTTTAAGTAATTATATTTCAATTTAATGATAAAAACCTACTTAACAAATGAAATAAATTTACGACAAAAAAAAGCGCCGAATCTTTGATTCGGCGCTTTTACAAAATTGAATATTGAAGCTTATTCAGTTACCATCAATCTTTGAGTTTGAGTAGTTTTACCCGCTTTTACACTCACAGTATAAATACCAGGAGTTAAAGAAGATAAATCCATGTTGTACTCATAAATAGATGCACCAACATTACCCAAATCTTTTACCATCATTTCTTGTCCTAAAATATTGTGAACACTAACAGTAACATCAGAATTAGATTTTAAATCAAATCTAACAGCTGTTGATTTAGTTGCAGGGTTAGGGAACAAACCAGTAATTGCAATGTGGTTACCATCTTCAATTCCAGCTTTCACGCTACCTTGAATTCTCAAATTGAAATAACAATCTAAGAAATCCTCACCTGATGCAAATGCTTGAGAAACAATATATCCTCTCCAACCTCTGAAAGATGCATAAGATGCGAATCCGTAAGCAAACATAGGTGTGTTATAAAATACCGTATTGTTCCAACCTGTTGTTCCACTGTTAGATTCAAAACCAAAACCAAAATAATTGGTTCTACGTGGAGCTTTAGTAACTGTTGCAGGATCTCTTTGGTCAATGTACACTGCAGTATCGTTAGTGTAATTGTAAGTATAGTATGGCAATTGTTGCAATCTCAATGTTGCAGTAGATGCAATAAATGCTGAATCAATCACAGTACCTGCAGTATCAAAAGTATAGTTAAAATAATCTGCTTTGTATACCGATAATGTATCTGATGGAGTTGTAGGATTAGAAACATCGAATCTTACAATTTGAATGGTAGGATTTAGCGTTGAATCTGTACCCGGCAAAGTATTGTTGAAGAAATTTGTATACGTTGGATTGCTGCTGTATGAGATAGAATCAACCTGATTGCCATTTACCAAAAAGCTTGGCGTTGTTTTCAATGTAGAATCAGATTTTACTTGAATAACAGACGGAATGCCTGATTTGTACGTTACAGTAAATGCTACAAGGTTGTCTGATTTGTTTCCATCAGAAATATAATCCATTCCTTTTGGTGCAGCCAATTGTGCATATTTAGAACTCCAACTATTTTCAAAGCTCCCATTACTGATTGCACGTGTAGTATCAAAATAATTGTTTACTCCACTATTCAATAAGAAGGTGTCTATTTTGAAGCAATTCGCTGGCATTCTTGTTATTGTATCCCATCCACCAATCGGCAATGCATATCTGGTGCTATCTGTAAAAGAACTTTTTCTGATTTGTGCACCTTTCCAATAAGCTACAAAAACGGTGTCTACTACAGGCTGATCAACGCCATTGGCATCTTTCATGGTCTCTACATTTCTTACATATAAATACCTAAACAAAATAGAATCTAATGTATAGCTGTTGAACCTAGACAATTTGTTCTCTGGTTTTGGATTACCATCTGACAAATCAATGATATCATCTGTAGGATCTAAAATATGACCTGCACTCATAATCCATGGATTTCTAACAAGACCATCAATGTCAATAAACTTGATTAGGGTATCATTGTTCATAAAATTTACAAAATACTTCAAGCTACCGGCCAATCCGATATCACTTTTAGACATCATGTCTAATACACCATACCAATCAGAAGAATCGTTTTGTCCAAACTTTGCTAAATTCTTTTTTTGTTGGAATGAAGTTGCAGAATGGTGTTTGCTTTGGTTGCGCTTCGTAGAAATTTTTGATTCTACGTTCTGAGCAATTGCTCCTACCGCAACCATGAATAACGCTAAGGTTAATAGTAACTGTTTTTTCATGTTTGTTTTATTTATAATTTAATATTTATCTGTCAGAGGTTCTTCAAAAAGAC
>CANHRW010000119.1 GCA_947462865.1 Bacteroidota bacterium
TAGACACAAACACCGGTGCAGGATTAATAGCCGATTATAAAAGACGAGTGCAGTTTAGTTCACCCATTTTAATTAGCAATACTTTGGGTTATGTCATCAGTATTGAAAATAGCAGCGCCAATTCCATTCAATTAATTTCCAATGAATACGCCAACAATGATGGCGGCAACGATTGGTGTTCATCTATCCGATTTGGCACCTCCAATGTTCGTTCTTATTTTGTAAACGTTGGAACAGGAATTTTATTTAATGCAGACTGGTTGTTTGAGCCCGTGGTTCAGTATGCTTTAACTGCAGATTTCCAAACTACACCTACTTGTTATACCCCCGGTACGCCAATAAACTTTATCAATTATTCTTCTATCATCAATATCAGTAAATTCTACAATTTAAGAACCTTTTTTAACGCCTTGGATAAAAGTTTCCATTGGGATTTAGGAAATGGTATCACAGGGTTTGCCATAGATACTGCTACAACCTATCAAACAACCGGCCCTTATACAGTGACATTAACAGACACCATTAGCGGTTATTACATGGATTGTATAGATTTCAAAACAGACACCGTTGAATCTTTACCTGCTACACCAATACCTGGTGGTGGTGGAAATTTCTGTTTGGGCGCTACTGTTACGTTAACTTGCAATACCGTTGCGGGAGCAACCTATGTATGGTCTGGACCAAATGGTTTTAGTTCTACCAATCAAAACCCAACCATTCAAAATTTTTCAATGTTAAATGCTGGCCAATACGATGTGTATGTGGTGGTAGGCGCTTGTTCAAGTGCAGTTGCCTCGGTTAACTTGGGTTATATAGACCCGCCTGTTGCATTCAGTGATGGCCCCATTTGCTATGGACAAATGTTGAGTTTAAGCACCGGCAGTATTCCAGGTGCAAATTACACTTGGACTGGGCCTAATGGTTTCAATTCAACCACTCAAAACCCCATCCGCTTAAATTTTTCAAAAGCAGACACAGGTGATTACACCCTAAATGTAAGCTTAGCTGGTTGTAATTTTTCTGCTACAAGGGTAAATGTAACTGGCAAAGACAATCCTGTTAAACCAAGTGTTGGTAGTGCCATTTCAATTTGCGAAGGTGGAAATATTAATTTAACAGCTAGTGGTATTTACGCCAATGCTATTTATAACTGGACTGGACCAAGTAATTTTAGTAGCACTCAACAAAACCCAACTATCAATGGTGCTGCCACAAACCAAGCAGGAACCTATAGTGTATATGTTAGCAACAACGGTTGTATTTCTCCTTCAGAAAATATCTTGGTGCAAGTAAGCTCAATTCCACCTACTCCATTAATAACCAATAATGGCCCACTTTGTGCAGGTCAAACATTGAGCTTGTCTACAGCTGCTGTAGCAGGTGCTGTTTACAATTGGTCTGGACCAAACGGTTTTAGTTCAAGTGTTCAAAACCCAACTAAAACAAATGTGTCTGCAACCGATGGCGGACTGTATTCATTGTATATCTCTATAAACAGTTGTAATTCTTCTACCCGTTCAACAAATATCAGTATCAATGCCACTGCTCCAGTTCCTACATTAAGTAGCAATACACCTGTTTGTAATGGCAAAACATTAACCCTTTCTGCCTCTACCATTACTGGTGCAACATACAGCTGGACCGGCCCAAATGGTTTTAGCTCAACCTTGCAAAACCCTTCATTAGATACCATTTCAAAAGCAGCAGAAGGTATTTACGCTGTAACTGCAACTACTCCTAATTGTGGGGTATCGGCTCCTGCAACAATAAATATCAGTGTGTTGGCGCTACCTAGTTTACCTGTTGCAAGTAATGCTGGACCAGTATGTGAAGGAAACAGCAGTGGTTTAAGTGTAAATACTATTGCCGGTGTAAATTATGCTTGGTCTGGACCTAATGGGTTTTCTTCAAGTGCACAAAACCCTACTTTGAGCAATGTGAGCAAATCAATGGCAGGAGAATATACAATAAGTGTGAGTACTCAGGCATGCGGTTTAATGGCTACTAGTAAAAGTAACTTCATTGTTAGAGCAACACCCAGCATAGCCATCAACACAACAAGTACAAGTTTATGTGAAGGAGATAGTTTCTCCGTAAAGGTGAGTTCTAACAACGTGGGCCCTAATGTAACTTACAACTGGACTGGTCCAAATAATTATACGGCTTCCGGAAATCAATTATTTATTCAAAATGTAAAATCGAATGATGCTGGCAGCTTTGTGGTAGTAGCTACCGATTCTGGATGTGCTTCTCAAAGCCTCAGCAGTAACTTGTTTGTAAAGCCAGTTCCTGCAACACCAGTTATTACAGCTCCTGATGCGGTTTGCGAAGGCGAACGCATAGATTTAAGTACAAGTGCTGTTAATGGTGGGGTGTATGCGTGGTCTGGTCCAAATGGTTTTAGCAGTAACCTCCGAACCCCATCTATTTTGAGTAGCTCCACCACCAATAGTGGAAGCTATGTGGTATATACTACTTTAAATGGCTGTAAATCTGCAAATGAAAACAAAACCATTGTTGTAAACATCAAACCTGCAACCCCAATACTAACCCATAACAATCCTGTTTGTGAAGGTGATTTGGTGAGCATTACCACACCTTTCTTAAACAAAGCAACCTACAGTTGGGTAGGCCCTAATGCATTTGTATCTAGCAACCAAAATATAGACCTGAGTAATATTCAATTGAACCAAGCCGGACAATATGCCTGTGTGGTTATTTTATCAAATTGTTCGAGCGAACCTGCATCAACAAATTTACAAGTAAATGCTGCTCCTAAAGCTCCAAGTGTATCAAGCTTTCCAATAAATAAATTATGTAGTGGAGATAGTTTACAATTGTATGCGGGCTATGTAGACCAAGCTTTATATAATTGGTCAGGTCCTGCAGGATTTAGTTCTAATTTACGCGTACCAACCATTAAAAATATACACCAAGGTTATACCGGTAGCTTTCAACTGAGTATTTTAAAAAACGGCTGCAATTCAGCAACTGTTGGGTTAGACATTACCGTCAATCCAACACCTAATACTTCAACCATTTCGGGTTTAACCAATGTGCTAAAACTAGATACAACCAGTTACAGTGTAGATGGATTTAGCAATTCATTTTATAACTGGAAACTAACAGGAGCAACAGTAATGGCAGGCGTTGGCACAAATCAAGTACAAGTGAAATGGCAAACAAAGGGAACACAAAATATACAGGTAACTGAAGTCTCAAACCAAGGTTGCACAGGAACTCCACAAACACTTGAAGTTGTAGTTGATGCTGCTGTTGGATTGTCGACCCTTGAGAACAATCCTATTCTGCAAGTTTATCCAGTGCCTTTAAAAGAAAGCATGAAAGTGGTGTTAACTGGCAATAATCGCATTCAAAGTGTTAAAATTTACGCTTTAAAAGGTGAATTGGTTCTTGAATCTGATCAGCCTGAAATCAATACCCAGCAATTGTCTGCTGGGGTATATATGATTGAAGTATTAGCTACCAATGGAAGTGTTTACCACAAAAAAGTGTTGAAGCAATAAATTTATTCTTCATTCACACGTTTTAGTTTCACATTACCCACCAACATACTAAAGTCAAGCAACAGATTTTGTTTGATATGAAAGTCCATGTCTAACTCATCTGGTTGCATGGCCGTTGTTAATGGAGTCAATAACTCTATTTTTCTTTTGCCACAAGGATAACGGCTATCAAAGTCTCTATCTAACTCACCTATCACTACAAAATGGGTGCTATTGTGTTTTACTCTTGAACTCATAAAGTTTGCTTCACCTATTTGTCCGCTTACTTTATCATTTTCAATTACAAATCTACAAGCAATACTACCTAGCGTTTTGTTTAATTCTTTGTCAAACAAATGTCCTTGTCCTACCCATTCTCCTTTAAGATTGGCAAGCTGAGTCTGTTTATTTTGACCAGAAAGTTCTTGTTTACAAGACCCAAAAATGAGAAGCCAAAAGAGCGCAATCAGCATTCCCCTAATATTCGATTTTTTCATGAGTACAAGATCTATTCTGGGTTAAATTTAGCTTTTATTTATTCGTGTTTCAAGTCTGTAAAGGTTAATTTGGCTTTTACACTTGATTGTTTGTATTTTTACCACAGATAGATAAACAAGTTTATGTTAACCAAAAGACACGATTTTATTCAATATTTTATTAATAAGAATGCCGGGAAAAACTATTTAGAAATAGGGGTTGATCAAGGAAATGTTTTTTTCTCCATTCAGGTGAAAAATAAAATTGCCGTAGATCCTGAATTTAAATTCGACAATTTTAAAAAACTTACCCGCTATATAGCAAAGCCCAATCGCCCAGCATTGCTTTCAAACCTCAATGCAAAGTATTTTGAAATTACCAGCGACAGCTTTTTTGAAAACCATAAACCAACTGAAAAATTTGATGTATGCTTTATTGATGGCATGCATGAGTTTGATTATTCTACCCGTGATGCTGTCAATTGTTTGAACCATTTAACAGACAATGGTGTCATTATTTTACATGACTGTAATCCATTGAACAAGGAGGAAGAAATTTCTTTTGACGATTGGAAAAAAAGAGGGTTTACTGGTGGCTGGAAAGGCGATGTTTGGAAAACCATTGTGTATTTAAAAGCATTCAGAAAAGACCTCAATGTTTGTGTAGTAGATACTGATCAAGGTTTGGGAATTGTAACCAAGAGAAACCCCAATACTCCTGAAAAACCATACCCATTTAACTTCAAGGACGAAGCTGAAATTCGCAACTTAGATTATGCGTTTTTTGAGCAAAACAGAGTTGCCTTACTTGATTTGGTTGATGTAGCTACCTACAACAAAAACTTATAATTTTTAGCCTGTTAAGGCAAACTGGCTTTGAACAAAGCATAGCGTTGTGCAAATAATTCTTTATTGCCTCCACTACCCAAACAACTCCAGGTGGCTTCAATATTATTGACCCTATTGTCTGGATTTGGATGGGTGCTTAAAAACTCAGGAACACGCTGTGAACCTCCTATTTTTTGAAAGAAAAATTTAGCTCCTTGTGGATCATAGGGTGTTCCTAGCAAATACCTTACACTGTAATCATCAGCTTCTGTTTCATCTGTCCTGCTAAATTTAAGCATGAGTAAATTCTGTGCAAGGGTAGCTACTTGTTGAGTAGTGCCACTTGTAAAAATTTCTATTAAAGCCTGTAAACCATATAGCTTGAGCATTTGGTTGGCTCCATGCCTTCTGTCTGCATGGGCAATTTCATGACCCAATACCCCTGCCAATTGTGTTTCGTTATCGAGGTATTTGATAATACCCGTATACACATAAATAAAACCACCAGGAGTACAAAAAGCATTCAATACACTATCGTTTTTAATGATGCGAATACGCCATGGAAATTCATTTTTATAATAGACTTTTCCTGAGTTTAAAATATTATTGCGAATGGCATAGAGGTAGCCGTAAGCTGTGGCATATTTGGCAGAATCTAACACCTGATAGTTTTTAGGATCTGATTCAATCTGATTTGCAGTAGACAAGCCTAATTGGTAATCACGGCTTATATCCATTAATAATCCTACTGCTCCTCCAGGTGCTTTACCACCACACTTATCCGTAAAACTTGCGTCTTTTTCGCTTGTACATCCAAATATAAATAAGGCAAAAGCCAAACTGAATAGTATTTTTAATGTTTTCATTTTCATTGCAAATCAACTAAATCATTTCAATACTTTGAGCATGATATTTTCAAAATCAGTATTGAATACCAATAGGTAAACTCCAGTTGGCAAAGCCGCTAGGTTTTCGAGCAACAATTGTTGATTCCCTCTTTTCAATTCTGGTTCAATTTCTAAAAGTTTCTGTCCTGTTAAGCTGTACATTGAAACAGTGGCTTTGCCATCAAATAACATTGAAAAAGAAAGAGTCAATTTGTCGGTAAATGGAACTGGTTGTACCGCAAAAGGTATGGAATTACCCAATACTTTTTGAGATGAAGTATACGTATATTTACCGTCAACATCTATTTGTTTAATGCGGTAAAAAAGCGCATTACTTGCAGTTTTTATAAACGCATTTTTATCTGTAAAAGCATAAGTTAGCACTTGCATGCTGTTTCCTGCTCCAAGTATAAATCCAATTGAATCATACTCGAGATTATTTGCGCTTCTTTGTATTTCAAAACCCATGTTATTTATTTCAATTGCTGTTTTCCAAGACAACAAAACATTATCTGAATTTCTCCAGGCATCGAAACTTAAAAATTTAACCGGCAAAGAATTGTAATTGGCATCTGAACCCACCCCAAATTGCCCAATTTGTGACAAAGATTGTCTCCCCAAAATAGGCATTGCATTTGAACCCGAAGTAGGAACATGTACCCCTAAAGATTGCCAAACAGCACTAGTGTCTTGCCTATACA
>CANHRW010000120.1 GCA_947462865.1 Bacteroidota bacterium
TAATCGCATATTGGGCAGAGCAAAATTTTACCCAATTGGCTTTTTATGAACCTGATGACGATTGGTTGAAAACCAGAATAACGCAAGCATCCAGTCAATTCAATATTCAATTGATTTGGTTTGAAAATCCTCAATTTCTCTTGACTTCAAAACAAGTAGAGGCCTATTTCACCAATAAAAAAAGTTTCTTACAAACCAATTTTTACATGGCTCAACGCAAGTTTTTTAACTTGTTAATGGAAGTTAACCAACCAATGGGAGGCAAATGGAGTTTTGATGAAGAAAACCGCAAACGTTTTCCTAAAAACCAAGCCCTTCCAGCCTTGCCCCAATTTGTTTCGGCTGCTGATGCTGCTTTTATTTCAAGTGCAGAACAGTATGTAAACGCAAATTTTCCTGAGGCATTAGGGCAGCTCAAAGGCGATTTCAAGTATCCAGTTTCGCACAAAGGGGCTCAATTGTGGTTGCAAGATTTCATTGAAATGCGTTTTGAGCATTTTGGAACCTATGAAGATGCCATGCTGGTAAATGCGCCTTTGTTGCATCACAGTTTGTTGTCGGTGTTTTTAAACAATGGATTGATTGGTCCAAAAGAAGTTTTAAATGCGGTCATTCAAGCCGCGCAAACCAAAAACATCGCCTTGAACCAAACTGAAGGTTTTGTGAGACAATTGGTAGGATGGAGAGAATTTATCAGGGGTATTTATTTCAGCAAAGGCCGCCAACAAAGAACGCGCAACTATTGGCAGTTTACCCGTGAAATGCCTGCCAGTTTTTATACAGGGAGTTCAGGTTTGTTGCCTTTTGATAATGTTGTACAGAAAGTTTTGAACAATGGCTATTGCCACCATATTGAAAGGCTGATGGTATTGAGCAATTTGATGTTGTTGTGTGAAATAAAGCCCAATGCTGTTTATACCTGGTTTATGGAATTGTTTGTTGATGCTTATGATTGGGTGATGGTGCCCAATGTATATGGCATGGGTCAGTTTGCAGACGGAGGGGTGATGAGCACCAAGCCCTATATCTGTGGCAGCAATTATTTGTTAAAAATGGGTGACTTTGAAAAAGGCACTTGGACCCAAACTTGGGATGCTTTGTATTGGCGCTTTATGCATGTTCACCGTGATTTTTTTCTGAGCAATCCAAGAATGGGAATGATGGTACATTCATTTGACAAAATGCCAGCTGAAAAGAAAAATAATTTGCTCAATTTGGCTTCCGATTTTCTTAAACAACTAGATGCATAACATGCTAAACTATCAGCAACTCATTCAAAAAATTCAGGCTTTTGATCCAATTGCTTATGCCCAAAACAGAAACTATACTCAGGCTCAAGTTTCAGAATTGTCTGTGTATATTTCAAGAGGTGTAATAGATACGCTTACCGTGTTACAGGTACTTTTGCAAAAAGGATACTCTTATTCTGACTTGCGCCCATTTGTGCAACAATTGGCATGGCGTGATTTCTTTCAGCATGTTTGGATGCACAAGGGCAGTACAATCAACACTGACCTTAAACAAGCTCAGCAAGGAGTATTGCATCACCAAATACCAACAGCAGTTTTGGAAGCGAACACCTCAATTACCGCAATTGATAAGGCCATTGAACAGCTTCAAAACCAAGGCCATGTTCACAACCATTTGCGCATGTACATTGCTTTTTTAACCTGTAATTTAGCGGGTTCACATTGGTTACAACCTGCACAGTGGATGTATTACCACTTAAACGATGGAGACTGGGCTTCCAATGCTTTGTCTTGGCAATGGGTTGCTGGTGCATTTGCTTCTAAAAAATACATCGCCAACCAAGAAAACATCAACAGGTTTACCAACACAAACCAGCTTGGTACCTATTTAGATTGTTCTTACGAAAGTTTGGCAAATTTGCCTGTGCCTGATCAATTGCAATCTGTTTCAGATTTACAATACAACACCAAATTGCCTGAAACCATATTCCCTGAATTGAACACAGCGCTTCCCGTGCTCTTGTACAATTATTACAATCTATCGCCGCTATGGCATGCAAATGAGGAAGTAAATAGGGTATTGCTGTTAGAACCCAATCATTTTAACCAGTACCCCATTTCAAACAAATGTTTACAAACTGCCTTGCAATTGGCGGCCCAAATACCCAATTTAAAAATCATTACGGCCAATTTTTCCATCCTTCAAGAAAAATACCCATCTGTAAAATTTGTGTTTAAAGAGCACCCTTTGAATAAGCATTACCAAGGAAAAACAGAACCGCGACAATTTTTGGTGAATGAATTACCTAAACCATTTCATTCGTTTTTCCCTTTTTGGAAACACTGCGATCAACAATTGAGCAAACAATTTCATTGAGTTTTAAAGAACAGGCTATGCAAGGCACTTCAAAGCAACAACTCAATTTGGTTTGGTTAAAACGCGATTTGCGAACGCAAGACCATCTTCCTTTGGCAGAAGCTGAATTGAATGGTTTGCCTTATGTGGTACTGTATATTTTTGAACCCAGTATGCTTGCTTATCCAGATTGTGCGGATAGGCATTTGCGTTTTCAGTTTCAGTCATTGCAAGCAATGCAGCAAAAATGGTCAGAAATACAGCGCATTCCTGTTCTCTTTCATGCAGAAGCCATTGAGGTATTCAATTGGTTTAACAAAGAATTTCAGATTCAACAAGTATTTTCATATCAAGAATCGGGTATAGACAAAACTTTTCAAAGAGACCTTGAAGTTGCCTCATTTTTTAAATCACAAAACATTCAGTGGAAACAATACCAACGTAATGGTGTGTTAAGAGCCATTCAGAATAGAAAAAATTGGGACACCAAATGGCATGCTTATATGTCTGAAAAGCCTTTATTAAATACTTATTCAGCTGCCTTGAATCCAAGTTTTTTTGAAGCTTTTGTAATGCAACATCCTTTTCAAGTACCTAGTACACTTTTAATACAATGGTCTCAAAAAGAGGCACAGTTACAACCTGGTGGGGAGTTGCATGCTTGGCAATACTTACAAAGTTTTTTGAACGAACGCTTTTACAATTACCAGTTCCATATTTCAAAACCAGCGCAAAGTAGAAAATCTTGTAGCCGGCTTTCGCCTTTCATTGCTTGGGGAAATTTATCATTGAGGCAGGTATATTATGCCAGCAAACAAAAACAGGTAATAATCAAGAATAAAAGACCCCTGCAAGCATTCTTAACCCGTTTGAAATGGCACGATCATTTTGTGCAAAAATTTGAACAAGCATGCTCCTATGAAACCAAAGCCATTAACAAAGCATTTGATGACCTCAAAGCTTCAAACAATGTCCATTATTTAGAGGCCTGGAAAACAGGAAATACCGGAATTCCATTGGTTGATGCCAATATGAGGGCTTTGATTCAAACAGGTTGGGTCAATTTTAGAATGCGGGCGTTATTGGTTAGTTTTTTAACCCATCATTTAGACATTGATTGGAAATTGGGCGTGTATCATTTGGCTCATTTGTTTTTAGATTACGAGCCAGGTATTCATTACACACAATTTCAAATGCAGGCTGGAACTACTGGGGTAAACACATTGCGGGTATATAATCCGGTTAAAAATGCACTGGAACACGATCCTGATGCCGAATTTATTAAAAAATGGATTCCAGAATTGTCTAAACTGCCTACACAATTGATTGCACAGCCATGGCTACTCAATCCTTTAGAGGCGGCCATGTATCAGTTTAAAATAGGAGAGGATTACCCTGCACCCATTATTGAATTGCAAGGAAAACACAAAACCATGGTGGATCAAATTTATGCCATTAAAAAAACAGCTTTGGCTCAAACAGAAGGTAAAACCATTGTTTCCAAACTGGAGAGGCCTCAAAAATTAAAAACCAAAACAGCTAAAAAATCTTAACACTAAAAGCCGGTAAATCAATCAGCCATATTCAATTTAAAAGTATATGAGCGATTAAAGATAAACGGGTATTCGCACTTTTAATTGGGGCTAAAAAAGAAAGATTGGGTTGAACTTCTTATTTTCGTGTAAATCTACCTTAACAACTAATTATGGGCCTTTGTAAATATTGCGGAGAAAAAGCAGGTTTGTTTAGAAGCAAACACAAAGCTTGTGAAGTACAAAAAATAGCTGGCCAAACCAGCATCATTCAAGAAGTTGAACAATTTATTCTTCACAAAGATGAATTTGAAAACTTGAAATCCAAAGTGCAGCAAATTGCTTCTGAAAACTTCATACCAATAGAAGAATTGAATGCCTTGTACGGAAAAGGTTTTGACCAAGCTGTCAATCAGATTTTAGAAGATGGAGTCATTACTGAAGAAGAAGAATCAAAAATTGGAAACTTTAAAGCGCAATTTGAGGATTTTGATACCAAAATAGACACAAATGACTCCATACTTAAGGTTATAAAATCATTGATTTTGCGAGATTTATTAAATGGTAATTTGCCTAAAAGTAGAATTAATTATGTAGGTACCGTTCCATTTTTGATACAAAAAGGAGAAGAGTTTTTATGGGTATTTACCAATGTTGCATACCACGAAAGGGTTAATAAAACAGTATTTGTTGGCCGTTCTCAAGGGGTAAGTGTAAGAATTGCAAAAGGTATATACTACAGAACCAGTTCATTCAAAGGCAATCCTGTAGTTACCAATGAACTCAGGTACATTTCAACTGGAATTTTGGCATTTACCAACAAACATGTTTGGTTTTCTTCTGACAAAAAAAGTTTTAAAATTCCATATACAAAACTTGTAACCATAGAACCTTTTGACGATGGTTGCGGATTGTTAAAAGATGGTGTGAGTGCCAAACCTCAGATATTTTCAAACATAGACGGATGGTTTACATACAATTTGGTGAGCAATATGGTGTCTTTGGTGTAATTTCTATTTGCCATTTCCTGCACACAAATCTTGAAGTTTCTTGAGTGTTTCGTAAGGACCAATGGCTATAAATGGATTCACAATCCATGCAGGTATATTACCACCAGGATTTAATTGAAGGGTGTAGGTGGCTCTGGTTGAACCATTTGCCAATGCTTTAAAGTGCCAAACCGCATTGGATTCAGGTATGCGAACCATTTTTGGTTGAATAGGCATATATCCATTTAACTGGTGAGAGCGGATCATCACCTCCTCTTTGTTAATGTCATATATGGTCATTTTTGAAACCAAATCTCTTTTGCTCAATGGCCATGGCACATCAGATACATAGTAAAAAATAATCTCGTTGGGTTTGGCAACTAACAATTCGCTTTTTTGGCAATAATATCCCCATTCTTTGTAACGGTTTACATTCTTTACCAGGTCTACAACCTTTGAAACGGGTGCCGGTAAAATGGCTGTTGCATAAATATGTTTGAAGGCATCCCCATTTGCTTGCGCTGTATATACCTGAATGGCAGATTCATCTCTCACCAATTTCCAATTCAATTTTTCATTGACAGAAATGTTTGTATTTAAATGCCATAAAAGAATCAGTTGAATCAACATAATATGATAACTCTATTTTAGGGAACTTGTTTTGAATGCTTTTATAAAAGGGTTTAAAACAATAGTTTACCCAATGAGTGGGAACTGTTATTTTAATATTTTTTTTAGCTCCGGTAATTGGGTATTAAGCTTTTTTTACAAACTCGCTTTTGAGAGACATGGCCCCAAATTCACCAATTTTGCAATCAATATTGTGGTCTCCACCAGTAAGTCTGATATTGTTGACTTTGGTACCTACTTTAATGGATTTTGAAAATCCTTTCACAGGCAAGTCTTTGATCACAATCACTGCATCACCATCTTTTAATATAGCTCCGTGTGCATCTTTGATGACCAAAGTTTCATCATCCGTTACAACTTCTTCTATTTCTTCAGGGTTCCATTCGTGTGCACATTCAGGACAAATCATGAATAAACCAGAAGCATAAGGATATTCAGAACCGCATATTGGACAAGGAGATTCAGCCATTTAAACTAGATTTTTAACAAATGTTGTATTAAATAATTGTATTCGCAAGTTATTTCAACTCGGAACATTTTTTATGCGTAACTGCAAGCAGTCATCAACTTAATTTATATATTTAAGCCATGCAAAAATGGGGTATCATGTTATTGTTGATGCTTTGTCATCAACTCAATGCTCAGGTACAAAACAAAATGGATTGGTTTGCCGATGCCAAATTGGGTATATTTATTCATTGGGGCATTTATGCCGTTGATGGAACCAGTGAATCATGGGCCTTTTACAATAAAAGAGTGCCTTACTCAGCTTATATGGATCAAATAAAAGGATTCAAAGCAAATCAATACAAACCCAAAGAATGGGCCGAATTAATTGCACAATCAGGGGCAAAATACGCAGTCATTACCACCAAACACCA
>CANHRW010000121.1 GCA_947462865.1 Bacteroidota bacterium
ACTACTAACTCACCATCCAGGTTTCTTTACCTGAAATTAAGCTATCTAAACTTGGGTTTGGGTTTTTAGATTGCGCATGTGCAATTTGATCATTGAACAATTCATCAAATGGTGTTTTGTTTTTGTTTTCATAAAACACGCCAAACGGCCTAGGAAAATGGCCTTCAACAGATGGGTCATCGTAAAACCTAGACAGGATGGTTGCTTTTACCAAATCGGTTTCATCATGTATCCATAAATCATTGACTGATGCATCATTCAAATCTACAACAATAGGTTTGAACCCATCGAGTTTAATTCCTTTGTCATTGTTTTCTCCAAATACCAAAGGTTGCTCGTGTTCCATCATTAAGGTTGCTTGTTTTTTGCTTCCTTTTTCAGTGAAGATTTCAAAAGCTCCATCATTGAACACATTGCAATTTTGATAAATTTCTACAATGGAAGTTCCTTTGTGGTGGTATGATTTTCTAATGATATTTTGTTGGTGCTTAGGATCACGATCCATGGTTCTGGCAACAAAAGTAGCATCCGCTCCTAAACACAATGCAATAGGGTTAAATGGATAATCAACACTGCCATACGGGGTTGACTTGGTTACTTTACCTTGTTCTGATGTGGGTGAATATTGTCCTTTTGTGAGGCCATAAATTTGGTTGTTAAATAACAACACATTAACATCAGGATTGCGTCTTAATAAATGTATAAAATGATTGCCACCAATTGACATAGAATCGCCATCACCCGTTACAATCCATACACTTAGTTCTGGCCTGGTTAATTTTAAACCAGTAGCAATTGCTGTTGCTCTACCATGAATAGAATGCATGCCGTATGTTTCCATGTAATAGGGGAAACGAGATGAACATCCAATGCCTGAAATAAAGACGAACTCTTCTTTGGGCCTTCCCAATTCGGGCAATACTGTTTGAACTTGTTTGAGGATTGAATAATCGCCACATCCTGGACACCACCTTACTTCTTGATCTGTTGCGAAATGCTTTGCTGTTAATTGGTTCTGTTCTTTGATTTCCATATTCACTGTATTATGAAGCAAGGATGTTTTTAATTTGTTGAATGACTTCGTGAGCCATGAATGGTTGACCTTGAATTTTATTGAATGGAATGGCATCAACAAAATACTTGTCTCTGATAATTTTTACAAGCTGACCATTGTTAAGTTCAGGAACTACTACCTTTTTGTAGTTACGCAAAAGGGCACCTAAATTTTTAGGAAAAGGATTCAAATACCTCAAGTGAGCATGTGCAACTGAATGACCCTCTTCAATTAATTTTGCAGTAGCTGTTTTTAAAGCACCATAAGTACCTCCCCATCCTAAAATTAATACATCTCCGGTTTCAGGACCATTGTCAATATTTTGTTCAGGGATATAATTGGCTACTTGATCTACTTTTTCTTGACGGAGTTTTACCATGAATTCATGGTTAGCTGGATCATAACTGATATTGCCTGTAATGTGTTGTTTCTCCAAACCACCAATTCGGTGTTCTAACCCTGGTGTTCCAGGTATGGCCCATGGTCTGGCTAATTTTTCGTCTCTTTGATAAGGAAGAAATTTTGATTGTTCTGGATTGTGAAGCGCAAATGTAATATCAATTTCTGGAAGTGCATCTTGCGAAGGAAATTTCCAAGGTTCAGAACCATTTGCAATGTAACCATCACTTAAGAAGAAAACAGGTATCATGTGGTTTAAGGCTAATTTACAGGCCTCAAAAGCCATATCAAAACAATCTGCTGGTGATTGAGCAGCCAATACCAATACTGGGCATTCCCCATTTCTACCATAAAAAGATTGTAATAAATCTGCTTGCTCCGTTTTGGTTGGTAAACCGGTACTTGGTCCGGCTCTTTGCACATTAATGATAACCAATGGCAACTCTAACATGGTTGCTAAACCAATGGCTTCTGTTTTCAATGCAATACCAGGGCCAGATGAGCCAGTAATTGCTAAATTTCCGCCAAATGCTGCACCAATTGAGGCGCATATACCTGCTATTTCATCTTCAGCTTGAAATGTTTTAACCCCAAATGCTTTGTGTTTTGACAATTCATGCAAAACATCAGAGGCTGGAGTAATTGGATATGTTCCGTAAAAAACAGGCAGTTTAGATTTTACTGAAGCAGCTATAATACCCATGGCAACAGCTTCATTACCCATGATACTCCTGTACACACCAGGTTCCATTTTAGCGGGAGCAACATTGTATCGATTGGCAAACATTTCTGTAGTTTCGCCATAGTTCCAACCAGCTTGCAATACCTTTAAATTGGCATTCATGACCGCCTCGTTTTTACCGAATTTGGATTGAATAAATTTGATTGAGCTTTCCATTGGACGGTGATACATCCAATAAATCAATCCCAAAACAAACATGTTTTTGCAACGGTCAATCTCTTTCACGCCCAAACCACTATCAGCTAATGCAGAACGCGTAATTTTGGTCACGTCTATGGTTTTCACATCGTAAGCTTCCAAAGAACCATCAATCAATGGATTTTCAGCTTCAGGAACGTTAGCTAACCTTAAATTTTTGGCATCAAACCCATCTGAATTGGCAATGATCACCCCACCCTTTTTGAGGTTCTTGATATTTGCTTTGAGTGCAGCAACATTCATTGCAACCAAGACGTCAGATTGATCGCCAGGTGTATGAATAGCCGTTGCACCAAAATGAATTTGAAAGCCTGAAACCCCTGCTAATGTTCCTTGTGGGGCCCTTATTTCTGCTGGAAAATCTGGAAAAGTTGCCAAATCATTTCCAAAAAGTGCTGCCGTATTTGTAAACTGTGTTCCGGTAAGTTGCATGCCATCCCCACTGTCTCCTGCAAATCTGATAACTACCGATTCTAATTCCTGTTCTTGCATGTTGTTTTTTATTGCTGGTATCCTACCATGTAAAAAATGTCCACGAATTTAGTATTTAAGCAGCAAAAAGCCATTTTAATTGGAAACAGTTTTGTCAAATTCTAAATCTAAAAAAAGACTTGGTTATAATTCTCCCTTTATTGGCAAAAAATGTGCATAGTATTGTTGCTGAAAGGAAGGAAATACCTATTAGTTTCAATTAATTCGCAGAAACAAAGAAAAATGACAATTTCTATTTTTGTAACTGGGGGCACATTCGACAAAGAATACAACGAACTGAATGGGAGTTTGTTTTTTAAAGATACCCACGTTCATGATATGCTTCAACTGGGGCGTTCAAAGGTTGATTTAAAAGTTCAAACTCTAATGCTAATAGACAGTTTAGACATGACCGATGAGCACCGAAAACAGTTAATAGATGCATGTTTGAACTGTCCAAATGACCAAATTGTTTTGACACATGGAACAGATACCTTAACTCAAACTGCTAAAACTTTGGCTCAATTTGTAAAACACAAAACCATTGTCATAACAGGTGCTATGATACCCTACAAGTTTGGTTCAAGTGATGGACTTTTTAACTTAGGAAGTGCATTGGCATTCGCCCAAACATTAAAACCGGGCATTTACATTGCAATGAATGGAAGGTACTATGATTGGAACAATTGCAGAAAAAATAGAGAAACAGGTTATTTTGAAGAATTGACTTAATTGTCTTGAATCATATCCCACAATTTGTGTTTGAGGGTTGAAATACCCAAACCTGTTGCTGAACTAATGAATACAACTGGCACTTTAGGCAATTTCTTTTTAATGTCTTTGAGGAATTCTTCATCAACCAAATCGCATTTGGTGATGGCCAATAACCTATTTTTATTTGACAATTCCTTATTGTAAAGCTTTAATTCTTTGAGCAAAATCTGGTATTCTTTTTTGATGTCCTCAGAAGTTGCTGGCACCATAAACAACAAGGTTGCGTTTCTTTCTATATGTCTTAAAAATCGAGTTCCTAAACCTTTGCCTTCATGTGCTCCTTCTATAATTCCAGGAATATCGGCCATTACAAAAGATCTGTAATCTTCGTATGATACGATACCTAAATTTGGAACCAATGTGGTAAAAGGGTAATCGGCAATTTCTGGTTTAGCGGCAGATACAACGGACAACAAAGTTGATTTACCTGCATTTGGAAAACCTACCAATCCAACATCTGCCAATATTTTAAGCTCTAAAATTTTCCATTCTTCTTTGCCTTCTTGGCCTGTTTGCGCGTGTCGGGGAGCTTGATTGGTAGCAGATTTAAAATGATGATTGCCTAGGCCACCCCTACCGCCTGCTAACAAAACTTCTTGTTGACCGTCTTGGGTTATCTCAAACAAAATTTCACCAGTTTCAGCATCTTTAGCAACAGTACCCAAAGGCACTTCTAAAATCTCGTTTTTACCATCTTTGCCTTTTCTCAAGGCACTTTCACCGTTGGCTCCTGGTTCTGCAATGACATGCTTGCGGTATTTTAAATGGAGTAAAGTCCATGCTTGGGCATTGCCTCTTACAATGATACTTCCACCAATGCCTCCATCTCCCCCATCAGGACCTCCTTTTGCAGTATGTTTATCTCTGTGAAAATGCATACAACCAGCACCACCCTTACCACTTCTGCAGCAGATTTTTACATAATCTACAAAATTTGATTCAGCCATTTTTTATTTGTTAACAGACTCAATTTCAGCACAAAGGTGTCCAAAAATTTCATTGACTTCGCCAATGCCATTTACCCCTTTGTATTTTGCCTGAGCCATATAGTAATCTTTTACAGGAAAGGTTTCGTTTTGATAAACCTCTATTCTTTTTTGAATGATTTGAGGATCTTGGTCATCTGCACGACCACTTTCTTTACCCCTCAACAACAATCTTTTCTTTAATTCTTCTTCTTCTACTTCAAGCGCCAACATCAACGAAATAGTTGTTCCCATTTCGGTTAACAAACTATCTAGAGCAGCCGCTTGGGCTTGGGTTCTTGGAAATCCATCAAAAATAAATCCTTTAGCCTCAGGACTTTTTTTCACTTCTTCAGACAACATGTTAATGGTTACTTCATCTGGTACCAACTGGCCCTTATCGATAAAGCTTTTAGCCAATATACCCAATTCAGTTTCACCCTTTATATTGGCTCTAAATATATCGCCAGTTGAAAGGTGAACCAAAGAAAAACGATTGATGAGTTTTGCAGACTGAGTTCCTTTGCCTGCTCCAGGAGGACCAAATAAAACGAGGTTTAACATGTTGACCGATTTATGCTACGAAGAAAAATGAAAGTTTTGTATTCGACAAATCCAAGTGCAGAATACTAAACACTTTGGTCTTTGAATTGGTATATTTCAGGCAAATTCCTTCCTAATCCATTGTAATCCAAGCCATATCCAACTAAAAATTCATTACCTACTTCAAAACCAATATAAGCAGGAACATAAGCTGTTTTGTTGGCTGCTGGCTTGTACAATAAGGTACAAACTTGAATGGAAGCTGGATCTAGTGCCTTCAATTGTGCTAAAATGGTAGCCAAAGTAAGACCTGAATCCATGATATCTTCTAGTACGATTACTTCTTGCCCTTTGATGTTTTCGTTGAGCCCAATGAGTTCTTTTATTTGACCACTTGATTCCAAGCCGCTGTATGAAGCCAATTTTAGAAAAGTTACCTTACATTCCAATTCAATTTGTTTGATGAGGTCTGAACAAAACATAAAAGACCCGTTTAAAATAGCAATAAATATTGGCTTTTTATGTGCATAGTCTGCATTAATTTGGGCAGAGAGTAATTTAATTTGCGCTTGAATTTTAGCTGCAGATATAAATGAATGAAATGTTTTGTCTGCTAATTGAACGGATTCCATGGCTCAAAAATAGCCGATTTGGAAACAATCCTGCATATTTGTTGTGCAATGAAAAGTTCGAAGTCCATTTTTGCAATTGTTTCTTATCCATTTTTACCTGCAACAACAGGTGGAGAAATATCTACTTTGCAAATTCTCCAATACTTAGGTGCCAATAACAAATTGACCGTATATACTGTAGACCCATACAGTAAAACAGATACCAGTCAATTTAATTTTGAACTGATTTTTGGCATGCGTTTTAGCCCCTGGAGATACTTACAATTTAATCAGCTCTTGAAGATTTTAAAGGCCATAAAAAAACGCAAAACCGAATATGTCTTTTTTGACCAGCCGTGGATGACTTGGATGATTCCGTTTTTAAAAATAATTGGCAAACAGAAAGTATTTATACGCAGTAATAATATTGAATACCTCAGGTTTAAAAGCATGGGTAAAAAATGGTGGACTATGTTATACTTGTATGAAAAATGGGCATACAAACAAGCTGATTTGGTCATTTTTGTGAGTGATATAGACCAAGCAAAAGCCATTCATGAATTTGAATTGAATGCCAATCAAACTTTATTAACGCCA
>CANHRW010000122.1 GCA_947462865.1 Bacteroidota bacterium
AGCAGCAGTTGAAGGAGGTAGCGCTAAAGTCGTAAAATTTCCAGTTGTAGAGTAGCCAACATTTGAATTGAGCGTAAAACCATAAGCTTTGTAAGCTATTGCTGTGCCAGAAGGTAAGCCTGAAAAACTAGAACCAAATGAACCGGTGTCAGAGTTAGCAATTACAATTCTTGTGACACCTGTTCCACCAATTACTGGATTAGAATTGATACTTGTTTCAGACCACACAAAGCCTTTTGACATAGCAGGGTCACAATCATCACTTCCAGTTAAACTACTGGTAACTACTGCATCTGTTGTTGTGATTGAATGAACTGTTAATGCTGTTAAACTTGGCAAAGGAAAGCTTGTCGCACTTGCTGCAGTTGTATAGCTAGAAGGGTTCGAAGCAGCAGTTGATGGGTTATAGTTGAGTGTTACTTCAGATATTAAGCTATCACTTGAATAGCTATAAACCCTAAACCAATATTTTGAGTTAGCTAATAAATTTCCAACCAAAACTGAGCTTCCGGTATCATTGTATACGCAATAATAACCACTTCCACCTAACTGACTTCCTCTGGTTGTATTGATTCCTTTTGGACTAGAAACATTGTACAATAAACCATCTTCTATGTTTGGAACTCCCGCCGAAGAACTTCTCAACATAAAGACCGCGGTTCTGTTTCCATTACCTTTGGCCCAATCTACTCTAACAGATTTGTTATTTAAACAGGTAAACTGAAGGTTGCTTGCTTGTATTGTTGGCTCATCATATCCAATTACAACTATATCATCAATACCAATTGCATTGTTAACTGTGTTGTTGTATGTAATTATTCTAATGATATTTTGTGATCCATTATAAGCACTCGCATTAATAACCATTGAAGAGAAATTCTCATCCGCTGCGTATATTTCATCTAAATTATCCCAACTTACTCCCCCGTTAGTTGAGATTTCAACTGAAAGCATTGCTGGATTGGTAATTCCTAACTCTGCTTTCAACTGAAGATATACAATAGCACGCTTGCCAGTGAAATCTAAATTTGGTGTTTGAATACTGGCATTGTTTGCATTCATCAAAATATAATCATTTCCAGAAATTGATAATTGACTAATTCCAGAGCCCGACCATAAACTTGAAAACGAAGCTATTGTACCTGTATGTTTTGGAGTGATTGCATTTTGAGCAATGACTTGATATTGATTTGCTGACCACAGCAAAATCATTAAAAATACCAAAGCTTTCTTGTACAAATACAGGTGTTGTATATGTGTTTTTTTCATAATAATGCTTTTAAATGAACCAATTATAGATGGGACAATTAACGAATAATGAGTTTTGATGTGTTTCTATTTCCAGGCATATCAATGTACCAATCTGGATTACTCAAGCCATTACTTTGAGCCCAAATAGAAAAATTTAAATAAGCCTGTAAAAAGTCTACTTTTTCTTTTGTGTACGGTATAGAAGTATTGATATCAAGAGCCCAAGGCAAGTTGTTGTATGATTTATAGTACCTACCAATTCCAGGAATTGAATTGTCATTTACTGTACCAAAGAAACCTACATTTGCCTTGTCTGATGGAATTCTATTGGCAAGGTGAATCTCTTTACCTCTTTGTTGATTAACAATAATATAAGGATTAAAAGCAGCCGCGTCCATAATTGAAGTAGAAAGTGTACCTCCTGCAGGCACTGTGCCATTGTCTATAAATGTCAAATGAATTTTGGTTGTATCTGAACCAACATCAGGTGCATTAGGGTCTACATTTACAAACCAATACCCGCCAGTTGTAGGAAGTAAATCATATGCATCTTTGAATACGATAATGTTGGCATGATTAGGCTGGTCAAACTCTGTTCCGTTTGCATTGAATGTAGTCCATGTTACTCCAGTAGTTTTGGTGCCTGTAACGGTTGTAATTTTATCAGCCTGCACACCATCAAGTTGAAATGCAAAGGCATTGTGCAAATCTCCACCAATTGCTCTTGTTACAAAGGTATAATCAGCTTCTACTACATTGTTGTCTCCGTTAGAAACTACTGAATAATTGTAATCTATAACTAAATCATTGAAATCATAATCACCAATTCCAGGCCATAAATCTTCAAACAATAAGGTGCCATATCCTACAGTCGGATTATTGGTTATAAATGCCCTCAATGGATCTGAAGGAAAAGCATCGTCGATATCTGGCACATTGTCACCATCTAAATCAGGTAAAGACGTGTAAGTTGATGTTCTAAGAAAAAATTCTGTGTCAAAATAATTAAATGTACTTACAGTGGTATATTCAATTACCCAAAAATAATATTTGGCGTTTGAGTTAAGGTTTGTAACAGTCACAGAGTCTGCGTTTCCTGAATACAACACTTTAGCATTTCCAATTGAACTTCCTGAGCCATAACTAGCATTGGCAGTATAAGCTGCTTTGTCTGCAGGCCAAACATTGATAGTAGAATCTAATGAGGCCAAAACAATTCTTCCGGTTCCATTACCAGAAGTCCATTTAAAAGTTAAACTTGTTGGGCTCAAATAAACAAAATTTGGATTACTGGCCCCAATTGAAGGATATGTAATTGAAACCGAATCGGTAACATTATCAGTAAAAACTGGTTGCGAATAGACCTGTAAAGCAAAACCCATCAACAAAATGGTTAAGCTATTTTTTAAAATCTTTATGATCCTTTGATTTTTCATTTTCGTTCAGATTATCAGGATTTAAGGTTGCGAATTTACAACTATTCTACCTGCTTTAGGATTAAATTTTACAAATTTACCAGCGTAACTCCATCTCAAATTTTGAACATGCGAAGGGATGAGTACCTTGGCCACAAAAGAGTCTTTAGCCTTTTGAAGTCTTTGGTAATAAATATGCCCGCTTTCATCTAAAATTTTAAACGCAGCAATTCTTGGGTCTGTTAAAGTTCCATCAAATTGAACCATTAACTCAGAATTGGTGTTCCAATTAAATTTTTCAGAAGTTTTAAGACCTCCGAAGCTTTGCTGTGGCTTTATTTCTCCGTTTCTTTCAATGCTGGTTCTTTTACAAGCCCCAACCATTAAAATCAACCCAATGCCTATTACAATAAAAAAACGAATCATGTTCATTTTAAAAAGATTTAACAAACATCATCTGAGAAAATAGTACCAACTTTAAAAAAATAGTATAAAGTGCTATTTATAAGAAACTTAATGACAGTAAAACACATAGATGTGTCAAAAAAAATGTCTCAAATTGGGATTAAATTATCCCAAAATGAGACGTGAGGGTAGTCAATCAGTAGCCAATATTTATTCAAATGCTTCTAAAAACTTGCATCTTTCTAGTTCAATTTTCTGTGCTTTTTTTATATCTAGTAATCCAAATTCTATCTTGTTTAACATCATCCAACACTTAGCTCTTTTTCTAAAAGCTTCTGCGCCATCTTTGTTTAATTGAATAGCAATGTCAAAACTTCTTTTGGCTTCAGCATAGCTGCCCATTTCCATTAGGATAGAACCATGCAAATAATGACTAGCATATTCAAAAGGTAATATTTCAATGGCTTCATTAATTGTTCTCAATGCCATTTTAGGATTGCCTTTGTCTAAATAAGATTGAGCAAGAATTTCTATCACTTCAGATTTGGCATAAGCATCTCTTCCCATAGAAAGTGCCCTCATTAATAATGGTTCTGCCACTTCGTAATTTTCATTGTATAAGTGAAATTGAGCCAAACCAATTAAACAAGGCAAAGAATGGGGATGTAATTGATTGAGTTTTAAAAACAATTGAAATGCAGACTTTAACTCATCGCTTTTTAATAAACAATATGCTTTTAGCAACTGTGCTTCTAAGTGATTGGGATTGAACAATAAATAAGAATTACAAAGCTGTATGGCTGTTTTAATAAAGCCCCAATTTAAACTTGAGTGGGCTTTTGCCAATAAATGCTTTGTTTGAACCAATGTTTGAAAGTTGTTCTCTAATTGTTGGATGTGCAGGTTTGTCTGTGTCATAATCGGTTATATTTAATGTTATTGTTGTACAAAGCTACAAAGTGATTCCGCAGTGTATTTGCGGGCTAAAACTATTGTCAATTCAGTGTTTTGTATGATATATATAATTATATTGCAAGCATGCCAAAAAATAAAAACGCAATTATTCGTTACCGTATCATTGATGCGTGTTTGCGCAACAAATTCAAAAAATTTCCAACTAAGTTTGATTTTATAAATGCCTGTGAAAATTTGGGTTCAGTTTCATTAAGAACCATTGAAAAAGACCTTTACGACATGATGTATGACGAAGAACTAAAGTATTTTGCACCAATTGCCTATTCAAAATCAGAAAAAGGATATTATTATGAAGATCCTGTTTATTCCATTTCCAATTTCCCTATCAATGAAGAAGATTTATCTGCTATTGCTTTTGCTTGTTCAATTTTAAGGCAGTTTGGTGGAATAGATCCTGCTAAACAATTGTTAGACTCAATAGAAAAATTAGAAAACTATTTGCACGCTAATGCAAAACTTCCTCAGAAATCATGGGAAACAATTATTCAGGCCGAAACCAGTACTGCTGACCCTGGTTTTGAATTCATGTCTCCCATATTAGAATGCATTAAAAATTCAACTGTTTTTGAACTCAATTACAAACGATTTAATAGTGAACAAATTAAAACATACAGCATACACCCCTATTTACTTAAACAGTATAGAAACCGATGGTATGTAATTGGTTTTGATGAAAACAGAAATGACATTGGCACTTTTGCATTGGACAGAATCATGAGTTTAATACCTGTTAAAGAAACCTTCAATACAATTGGTAGTTTCAATGCATTGAATTATCATAAATATGCTTTTGGAATTCATGTAAGTAAAGACCAAGAGCCTGAAAAAATAAGGCTAAAATTTTTACCTCAAGAAGCAGCTTTTATAAAAAGTCAACCACTACATGCCAGTCAGGTAACTATTGAAGATACGGCCACTCATTTTATCATTGAAATTGAAGTCTGGGTGAGCTTTGAACTTGTAAATAGTATTTTAGGCTTTGGTGAACGCGTCGAAGTACTCAGTCCAGAAACATTGAGACAGGATATTATCAATCATTTAAAGAATACAATAACTTTGTATCAATCTAATTAAAATGCATACAAAAGAAGAAAAACTGGCCGCCTTTGGCAGGGTATTGGATATCATGGATGAATTGAGAGAAAAATGTCCTTGGGATCGCAAGCAAACGCTTGAGACGCTTAGGCACTTAACCATTGAAGAAACCTATGAACTAAGTGATGCCATTGTTCAAAATAACCTATCAGATTTAAAAAAAGAAATTGGGGACGTCTTCTTGCATTTAGTTTTTTATGCTAAAATAGCAAGTGAGCAAAACATGTTCGATATCTGTGATGTATTAAATTCATTGTCTGATAAACTTATCAGCAGACACCCGCATATTTATGGAGATACCATTGCCAATACAGAAGAAGAAGTTCGTGAAAATTGGGAGCAACTCAAGTTAAAAGAAGGTAATAAATCTGTTTTAAGTGGTGTAGCCAAAGGCACTCCTTCAATGGTGAAAGCATTCAGAATGCAAGAAAAAGCAGCTCAGGTTGGGTTCGACTGGGAAACACCTGAACAAGTTTGGGCCAAAGTATACGAAGAATTGGAAGAATTTAAACAGGAACTTCAACTTCAAAATAAATTAGCTGCGCAAAACGAGTTGGGAGATTTGTTTTTTGCACTCATCAATGTTGCAAGAAAATACCAACTGAATCCAGATGATGGTTTAGAACACACGAATCAAAAATTCCAAAATAGATTCATGTATATTGAAAGCCAGTTACAGGTCAATAAATTACATTTCAATGAATTAAATTTAGAGCAGCTAGACCATTACTGGAATCAAGCTAAATCAAAGGGAATTTAAAACAAAACTGGCCATAGAATGTTAAATAAACAAACTATAGCAAATGGTACACAAAACCAACGATTCGGGTCTACAGGAATATCTTAAATCTCACCCCAAAATTGTGATTAAATTTTACGCAAATTGGTGCGGTGTATGCAGGTTATTTGCTAGTAAATTCACAAAGGTTTCCAACAAAAACGGCAACGAAAAACTCTTGTTTTTAGAAATCAATGCTGAAGAAAATCCTTGGGCTAGAAATTTCGTAAGCTTTTCTAATCTACCTTTTTTAAGTATTGTATCTAATGGACAAGTCATAGAAGCAAGTTCAACATCAAAAATTGAATACCTTGAAAGTATGATTGAAAGACTTAAAACATGCGAATAAATTGAGTTTATGCACCTATTTTTATCAATTTGTTGATAAACTCCCCTATTTAAACCAAGATCGGA
>CANHRW010000123.1 GCA_947462865.1 Bacteroidota bacterium
ATTGCCCAATCGAACCAAATATCTATCCCTCCCAAAGTGGAGATTCCTTTTTGTTTTAATTTGATTGTTTTTACCAGATACTTGCTCAAAATATTGCCTTGTACACCACGGCCTTTAATAGCCAATGTGCTAAAGTCAAAATCAAACGAAAGTTTTCTGGCATGGCTCAATGGACTTAAAGTAACAGCCACAATTTCAGCTTCTCCTGAAGGGTTTGCTGAAAAATACAATATTCTAGAATTGGCTGTTCCTTGTGTTAGATCGTATTCTTTATCACGTGTGATGCCAGTTACTGGAAAACGCTTTGCATAGCTGGTTTTTGTTTTGCCATCCAGGTAAATTAAGTTATACGTTCTGCGTTCATCATTTTTCCTGAAAACATCTACATGAATGATGTCTTTACCCATAAATGCCTTTTCTTGCACCTTGCTTACCAACATTTTACCATCTCTTCTAAATACAATAATGTCGTCTATATCAGAGCAATCAACCACAAACTCATCCTTTTTTAATCCATACCCAACAAAACCTTCTGTTCTGTTTACGTATAATTTTTGGTTGGCAATGGCTACTGTTTTTGAATCTATATTGTCAAATGTTTTGATTTCGGTTTTACGTTCTTTGCCTTTGCTGTATTTTTTAAGAAGGTTTTCGAAATAACGAATGGCATATTGTTTTAGATTTTCTAAGTCATTCTTTACTTGTTCCAATTGGTTTTCAAGCCCTTTTATGTATTCATCGGCTTTAAAAGCATCGTATTTTGAAATGCGCTTGATCTTTATTTCAGTGAGTTTCAGAATGTCATCTTCGGTGAGGTCTCTTCTAAATAATTTGCGAAACTTGTTCATGCCCCTCCAAATGGTATCAATTACATCTTCAAAGGTTTCACATTCTTCAATGTCTCGGTAGATACGCTTTTCAATAAATATTTTTTCTAATGAACTGGCATGCCAAGATGCTTCTAATTCATTCATTTTAATTTCAAGCTCCTGTCTGAGTAACTCTTTGGTGCGTTCTGTAGAAAGCTTCAATAATTCTTCTACTCCAATAAAAATAGGTTTGTTGTCTACAATGACGCAGGCATTTGGAGATATACTAACTTCGCAATCAGTAAAGGCATACAATGCATCAATGGTTTTATCTGGAGACACACCTGGTGCCAATTGTATTTCAACCTCAACATCTTTGGCCGTATTGTCAATTACTTTTTTAATTTTGATTTTACCCGAATCATTGGCTTTAATGATAGAGTCAATCAATTGATTGGTAGTGACGCCATAAGGTACATCTTTAATGAGCAAAGTTTTCTTATCAGATTCTTCAATTCTGGCTCTAACTCTAACTTTTCCTCCCTTTTTACCCTGATTGTAATTGGAAACATCTATTAATCCGCAAGTTGCAAAATCAGGATACAGCTCAAACTTTTTTCCTTTTAAATGGTCGATACTGGCTTGTAATAATTCAATAAAATTGTGAGGCAATACTTTGGTAGCTAAGCCAACAGCAATCCCTTCCACTCCTTGAGCCAATAACAATGGAAATTTCATAGGTAAAGAAACAGGCTCTTTCTTTCTTCCATCGTAAGAGTTTTGCCAAACAGTGGTTTGTTTGTTAAACGCTACTTCCAATGCAAATTTGGAAAGCCTTGCTTCTATATATCTGGGTGCTGCCGCAGAGTCACCTGTGCGCACATCTCCCCAGTTTCCTTGAGTTTCTATGAGCAAATCCTTTTGTCCCAAATTGACCATTGCATCACCAATGGCTGCATCACCATGTGGATGGTATTGCATGGTTTGCCCAATTACATTGGCTACCTTGTTAAAACGACCATCATCCATGTCTCGCATAGCATGCAAAATTCTACGCTGAACAGGTTTAAGTCCATCATCAATAGCAGGAACTGCCCTTTCTAAAATTACATATGAGGCATAATCTAAAAACCAATTTTCGTACAGTCCGTTAACTGCAATTACATGGTACTCTTGCCTACTTTCTTTGTTTTCTTCATTTATTTCTTCCATCTGCCTTCGCTATCTCAAACAGCGAAACTAAGTTATAATTTGCTGCCATAATCCACAATTTCTAATTTAAATAGCTTAAAATGTACACCTGTTAACTTCTATTTTAATTGGCCATAACATTGTCATCAATTTAATGAATGACTCCCTAACACAATAAAAAAATACAACGGTTGAATTAACGATGAAGTGGGTTTTGTTTAATTATTTTTATTGTTGATTATTAGCTAATTAATAGCTTTTTAGCCATTTGCTGGTGTTTCCGTTTCAAGGAATATGATTTTATTTTCTTTGTTTTTTCTGGCTTTATTCTTGTCTTCCTGTTCTTTTGCCAATAGTAAGGCAATATTAAACTCATATCCCAACAATAAAATAAAGGTGTTGATGTAAATGAGCATCATGATTACAATTAAAACGCCAATAGAACCGTATACCTTGTTGTATGAATTGAAATGGTTTACATATTGAGAAAATCCGTAAGTAGTCAGTAAAATAACAATGCTGGCAAATACAGCTCCTGCAGAGAAAAAACGCCATTTACGTTGTTTGGCAGGAGCAAAAAAATAAATTGAACCTACAATGCCAACCACTATTAACCATACTATTAATAAATTAAAACTAGACAAAAGAAATGGAACTACTTTTGAAGGGAAATATTTTACTTTTTCGAGGTAGCTGATTAAAATAGTGCCACCAGTTAAGGTTAATACAGATATGATAATAAGCAAAGTGATGATAATCGCCAAAACAATCGCAACCATTCTTTGCCTCCAGAAACTTCGGGTTTCTTTAGAGTGACTGTACTTATTTAGTTGAACCATCAAACTATGAAATCCATTGGTTGAGAAATAGATTGCGGACAAAAATCCAATAGAAAGTAATCCGCCTCTTTGGTTTTTAAGAATATCTTCAAGCGTTTCTTTTATGGTTTCATATACATTTACAGGAATCGCTTCTTGTATAAAAAATAAAATATCGTCGTGAGAGTAATTTAATGGCAGATAGGCAATTAACGTAAAGAAAAAAATGGTAGTTGGAAATAAGGCCAAGAAAAACGTAAATGACAACGCCGATGCTCGGGTATTGAGGTCGCTATTGCTAATTTTACGAACAAAAAATTCAAATACTGCAAAGATGCTTACGCCTTGAATACCAGGCATAGACATTGCTGAAAACTTTTTATAAAACCATTTCAATGGCTTGTGAAATATGTTTGCAGGTTGTTTCAAGTTTTAGGATTGAAAAATAGATCAAATTTAGTAGCAATTTGTGCAGGATAATTTACAGGTTTATTGGTTTTAATGTCAATAAATACCAATGTAGTTTCGCCTTGGTGCAACAATTCGCCAATTTCATTGAAAATTTCGTACTCAAATTTACACCTAATTTGTGGTTTAGTCTTGATGCTTGTTTGAATGGTTAACAAATCATCGTATTTAGCAGGTTTTAAGTATTTAGATGACATACTAATGACTGGCATCATGATGCCAGAGTCTTCTAATCCTTTGTAGCTCATGCCTAGACTTCTTAAAAGTTCAACTCTGGCAACTTCAAAATATTGGGCATAGTTGCCATAATAAACATATCCCATTTGATCTGTTTCAGCATACCTGACTCTAATTTGTGTAGTAGCACTTACCATTCTATTCTTTTTAACGCAATGTCTGATAAGGTATTGCCTATTGATAGACATGATGTGGCAGCTGGAGAAGGTGCATTTAATAAATGTATCCCTCTATTGTTTTCTACAATTTTAAAATCATCTAACAAGCCCCCCATTCTATCACATGCTTGGGCCCTTACTCCTGAACCTGCTGGAACCAAATCATCTTCGGTAATGTCTGGAATGAGTTTTTGCAATGCTTTTGTAAATGCAGCTTTTGAGAAACTCCTGTAGAATTCACCCATTCCTGTTTTCCAATATTTTTTTACGACCACTTGAAAACCGGGCCAAGCAAGAGATTCTAGCATTTCTCTCGCATCAACGTCGGCCATTTGGTATCCCTCTCGTTGAAAAGCAAATACAGCATTTGGACCCGCTTCAATATGACCATTGATCATTCGTGTAAAATGAACACCTAAAAAAGGGAAATTTGGATCTGGCACTGGGTATATCAAATTTTTTACCAGCGCTTGTTTTTCAGGTTTTATTAAAAAATACTCACCCCTAAATGGAATAATTCTGGTATCTAGTTGAGGGCTAGTTAATTGAGCAATTTTATCGCTGTATAAACCCGCACAATTGATATAGTGTTTGGTTTCAAATATGCCTGTATCAGTATGAATAAAAGCAAGGTGCCCTTTTTCTTCAATATTGTTTACTTTCTGATTGAAAAATACTTGGCAACCCTTTTCTGTGATTAATTGCTGCAATTGATTGCAAACTGCAGTATAACTGATAATACCCGTATATGGAACTTGAATTGACTGAATGGCATTTACATTAGGTTCAAGTTCTTTGGTTTGTTCTTGATTGAGTAATTGAATTTGGTCCAAGCCATTTTCAAGCCCTCTTTGGTACAATTTATTGAGTTCTGGTAATTCGTTCTGATTGGTTGCAACTATTATTTTACCACACAATTCGTAGGGGATTCCATAAGTATTGCAGAATTCAATTAAAGATTTATAACCATTGATGCAATTTTGGGCCTTTAAACTGCCTGGTTTATAATAAATTCCAGAATGAATAACTCCACTGTTATGGCCTGTTTGGTGTTTGGCTACTGCATTTTCCTTTTCAAGAATTAATATTTTTAACAAAGGATTTTTAAGAAGTAACTGGTAGGCTGTTGAAAGTCCTACTATTCCCGCTCCAATAATGGTGAAATCATATTTTTTCATTGCTACAAATATACATTTTAATCTATTTAGATAGGCTAGTTTAGTACCTTTGTGGAATGAGCAAAATTTTAATTAAAAATGCCAAATTGGTGAATGAAGGAGAACAATTCTTTGCCGATGTTTTGATCAAAGGACAATTTATAGAAAAAATTGAAAAACAAGGTATCTCAATGCCCGCTGATATTGTCATTGATGCTGAAGGGTCCTATTTATTACCTGGAGCCATTGACGACCAAGTACATTTTAGAGAGCCAGGCTTAACACACAAAGCCGATATTCAAACCGAATCTAGGGCTGCAGTTGCTGGTGGTGTCACAACTTTTATGGAAATGCCAAATACTTTGCCACCCACAACTACCCTAGAATTATTAGAAGAAAAATACCAAAGAGCAGCTCAAGTTTCTGTTGCCAATTTTAGTTTTTATTTGGGAGCTACTGCACATAATTTAGAGCAGATTTTAAGGGTTAATGACCGTCAAATTTGTGGGGTAAAAATATTCATGGGTTCAAGTACTGGTGATATGTTAGTTGATGACCCAAAAGCAATTGAAGCAATCTTTAGTCAATGTGGTAGCTTAATTGCGACACATTGTGAAGATGACCATATTATTGCAGAAAATGCCAAATTGTATAAGGCTGAATATGGAGAAGAAATTCCAATGAAATTTCATCCACTCATCAGAAGTGAAGCAGCTTGTTATGCCTCTTCTTCATTTGCTGTTCATTTGGCACAAAAATTTGGGTCACGCTTGCATGTTTTACATATTAGCACAGCCAAAGAATTGGAATTATTCAGCAATAAAATTCCCTTGTTACAAAAGAAAATTACCGCTGAAGCTTGCATACATCACCTATGGTTCAATGATGCGGACTATGAACAATTGGGGAGCCTCATTAAATGGAATCCGGCTGTTAAAACAATACATGATTCAACAGCTATTTTACAAGCAGTAATAGACAACAGAATAGATGTAATAGCAACGGATCATGCCCCTCATACCATGGAAGAAAAATCAAGAACTTATTTCCAATGTCCGAGTGGCGGACCTTTGGTTCAACATAGTTATTTAGCAATGTATGAATTGTTTACAAGGGGTAAAATTAGCCTTGAGAAAATTGTAGAAAAAATGGCTCATCATGTTGCCATGCTTTATGAAATTGATAGAAGAGGGTTTATTAGAGAAGGTTTTTATGCCGATTTAACCATTTTAAATCCGGGTATACAAACCAAGGTAATCAAAGATGAGTTATACGCTAAATGTAAATGGAGTCCATTTGAAGGACATACATTTCCAGCACAAATAACACATACATTGGTAAGTGGTAATTTGGTTTATGAAAATAAAAAAATACAATCAGACAAAGCAGGAATGCGTTTGTTATTTAATCGATAAAAAACAATTTAAATTTTATTTGTTTATCCTATATGGACCCAATACAAGAC
>CANHRW010000124.1 GCA_947462865.1 Bacteroidota bacterium
AGCCAAATAGGCGCCTCTTTCAACCAAAGAGTTTAATATATTTCTTTTTACACCCAAATCAAGTACAGCAATTCTGATTGCTGAGTCGGTATTTCCAAGGTAATAGGTTTCTGGGGTTGAAACACTTGAAGACAATTCTAAGCCACTCATGGAAGGTACCCGGTCTAATTCTTGTTTCAGATTTTCGATAGATTTACCTTCACTTGAAATAATCGCATTCATAACACCTTTATTGCGCACATGCAATACCAATTCACGGGTATCAATATCTGCTATACCTATAATATTATTTGTAGACAGGTAATCTTGAATAGATGTTTCGGATTGCTTCCTAGAATAAGGAATATTAAAGTTTTTACAGATAAGCCCTGCTATTTTGATGGAATCAGACTCTTCCTCAGTTGGATGTATGCCATAATTGCCAATATGAACATTTGTATGTACCAGAATTTGACCTGTGTAAGAAGGGTCTGTATAGATTTCTTGGTAGCCTGTCATACCAGTGTTGAAACAGATTTCACCTGTGGTTGTGCCTATTTTACCAATAGATGTACCGGTGAAAACAGTACCGTCTTGAAGCAATAAAACAGCTGGGAATTTATTTACTGAACGATTCAATTGATTTAGGTTTTGGCAAAATTAGCCAAAATCTGAAAAGCTGCCAAATGAAGATACCAACATTAATGCGATTGTTTGATAAATCGACTTATTCCATAGCCTTCCCTTTCAATGAAATAGATGCCAACAGGTATTTTATCAGTCTCTACAAAGGTTCCATGACCGCTCAATGTGAGTTCTCCCAATGTATTGAAAATTTGATATCGAACAGGTTTTTCTTCGTTGGAAATGCTAATCAAATCAAAAGCTGGATTTGGATAAATCATAAATGTATTTGATATGTTGAACAAATCAATTCCTGTACTTGTGTGTGATGGTAATTGGAACTTGTATTTAGCATAAACTGGATAATGGTCTGATGTTGATCTAGAAAAATTCAGGATGTAATTAGGTGCTAAATCAAAAACCTCGGTGCTGTTAGGTATATACAAACTGTCTTGAATATATTGACTGTGTAAAATATGGTCGAATACCACTTTTGAATAAGCATAGCTTCTTTTTCCTTTATCGGTAAGCTCTTTTGACGGAAAATGATAACCTGCAGTCAGTAAATTTTGATATGGAGTAACCATTTTTTGGTAGGTCGAAACATTTAAATCATCGTTCCAATCTCCTAAAACAACATATTTTTTGTTCTTTAATGACGTTTCCAAGTAATCTTTTAAACCTATAGACGCATTGACACGCCTGTTATAAGAAGCCTGATCTCCATAGGCTTTCATGTGTAAGACTATGAAAAAAATGGTGTCTTTTTGTGCATTGTTCAATTCTAAACAAACTTGCAATGGAGCCCTTCCAAAATTAAATGCCTGATCATTTAAAATAGTATAAGAATAGGCTTGTATGAGCTTAAAATGAGATTTTTTCCAATACAAAGCCATTTTTTGAACCTGATCAAAATCTGACATCATAGAAGCATATGTTGGCAAATCTTTGTTCAATTGGTAATAGGTGGTTGGATTGCTCAATTCTTGAAATGCAATAAGGTCTAAATTGCTTTGTAAGCAAAATTGTTTCACATTGTTATACTGCAATGTTTCATCGCTGGGGCCATTCCCTTGTGTTGCATCACCTAACCAATATACATTCCACGTAGCAATCTCAAGGGTGCTATCAGAACCTAGTTGGGGTACTTGAGCCAAAATGGTCATTGAAAACAATAAACTGCAAAAACTAACAATTATTTTAAGCATTTCTCTGTTGATAGATGTACCAAATGTATGAAAGAATTCCCAGAAGAATGGTTAAAATAGATTGAAAACCGTGAATCATAAGTGCCATTGTAAATGCTTTACTTTGGGTCAATCCAAAATAAATAAATGCATTGCTAACTGCAAAATGGTAAGCACCAGCCGACCCGGCCTGAATGGGTAATGTTCTTGCCAAAACACCTACCAACATGACTTCGAAACAGGCATACAATGACAACTGTGTGGTATCCGGAAAAATAAAAATCCAAAGCATTGTCATTAAATAAAAACCAACCCAAATTCCTAAGGTCAAAACAAGGAAAGCTTGTTTGTCTTTCATTGTAATTAGCCTTGAGAAGTAATGTATTAACTCTTGAGCCCAAATGCCCGATTTCTCTTTAATTATTGTCCAAAAATAGATAATAAAACCAGCTAAAACTAGCAAAAAACCTAGCAAAATCAATACTTTAAAACGATTCAATTGTACGCCCGAAACTAAATGAGTAATGACCCCATATTGTAAGAAATATTCCAAAATGATTGCAATCAACAAAATAAATACTAACACAATTAAATCAGAAAGGCGTTCGAAAATGATCGTGGCAATAGATTTCTTAAATGGTATTTGCTGGTTGTTTTTTAATAGAAAAGTTCTGGATAGTTCACCCAATCTTGGAACAGCAAAATTTACTAAATAACCAATGTTTAAAACATGGAACAATGTTGTTATTGAAACGCTTACATCTTGATTTTTAAACAACAATTGCCACCTTTTGGCCCTAACCAATACAACGCCAATAGATGTAATTAAAATTGGAAATACTTTCCAGCTGTAACATGCTTGTATGGCTAAATTGAAATCCGAATAGTCAATTTTCTGAACAGTAATCCAAATAAGTATGATACCTGAAACAATAAAAAACAACGATTTGATTACCCTAAATGCATTCAATTTATTTGATTTTAAACAAATGAATAAAATTGGCCGTATCAGCTGCAATTAAAAATTGGTCTTGGGTTTTAAACAAATCTCCAACTGCAAATACACCATTTGAATGAGCAGGGAAAGGGAACATTTCTAGGTTACTTTCTATTTGTTTTTTTACAGAATTGTATTTTAAAATTTGTCCAGCAATTCCGAATGGTCTAAAAATGAGAATTTTATAGGAAGAATCTGTGTTTTCTGTTTTAAATAAAACTTTCCCATTGAAATCCAGCTCCATGCTAATTTTAGCTGATTCAACATAAATGCTATTATTTTGATTGTTGACAATAAGTTGTTTAGCTGGACCTTCAAAAGCCAATTTATTTTTAAACACCAATCTTTCATTTTTATAGGCACTCACTACTATTTGATTGCTATCAGCCCCTACTATTAGAAATTGATTTGAATCCGTTTTAATGACTTGAATTTTTTGGAATTTTTGGGTAGAGTCAGTAAAGTAAGGATGCATCGTTTCTCCTTTTAAATTAAAAGTTGAAATCCATCCTTTTTCATTCAAGCCCATTAACAATAATTCACCTTTAGAATAAATACTGAACAATTGAGAATGTAAGTTAGGGTATATAGACAAAGGATTCCAGCCAGGAAGTAATTTTGCTTGGGCATTGAATGCACTTAATTTATAATACCTACCAGTTACAAAAAATGCCATATCACTTTCTGAATTGATTGCTTCGGTCAGCATGCTGTAATGGGTTGATGTTGGAATCCAAATAGGCCAACCTTGAACAGATTTACCTTCTTCATTTAATACATAAATAAATTTTTCAGTATTGAAAGCAATTTGGCTCTGGTTGTTTTTATATAAGTTAAGTTCATGAATAGGAGAAATAATAGGCCCATCTGCCTGGTACTTCCAGCCAATCTTACCGGTAATATCAATCTGATAAACCTGATTTTTAACATCTTGAACGATGAGCACCTGTTCGCCTGTTTTTGAATTGAAAATTCCTTGAGGCGAACCAATTGCAATGGTATCAAGTTTAATCTCCCATACTTTTTCTGATTTTTCGTTTTGTTTGGTATCAAATTGAATAAGAATCTGACTAGGAAAAGTTTTGTCTATGCTCCCACCATATTGTAAACCAATTAATCCCATTTTTTTAATGGTTCCAATATTTCTTGCAAAATTCCCATACCAGTTTTCATTCAAATAATCCATGCTGAACTTTGCAGCTTTAGCTGCATCTAGCAATAATTCAAAATTACTTTGTGGAATGAGTTTCTGTCTAAAATTGACAACGCTTTCTTGAGTTAACCAGTATAATCTGTTGGACCAAGATTGTTGCAAATGCGTCAAAAGCATTGGTGAATTACTGATAAATACAAAATTGTCTTTGCGTAAATAATAACTTCCTTGAATGCCCTCAAACAAATCTCCAAAAAGTACCTTTTGGTAATCGCCCAAAGCATATGGTTTAATTGAATTTTCGTCAAGGCTCGTTTTGGTAGAGTCAAGTTTTGATTGGATAGACAACTCATTTATTCTGTTCATGAATTTATCAAAACCAACAGAGTCGGTTACTTCAAAATAAGAAACCAACGAACTGTCGTTTCCAATACCTGGAACTTGGCAAGCAAACAAACCAGCTTGTGTTCCGATTAAATGAGTATAATCTTTTTGAAGGGTTTTAAAACAATGGTTGTTGATGCTATCTGCAAACAATTTATACTTGGTATCTAGTTGTTTAAATTGAAGGTATTCAGTTAAATTGGGTATCCATTTGTGGTAAGCATTAAAGCTAAAATTTAAATTAAATACCATGCTTTCTGTTAAATAGGGTACTATTTTGTTTTCTGCTGGTGCATGTCCGTTGAATAAATCCAAGAACTGAAATTTTTTAGAATTGGTATAGGCCGCTCCTTTTAATAAAAGTTCATGTTGATCTGCTTGTATTTGATAAAATCCTTTGTCTGCAAATTGTTCAACAATTTTAAAATTTGAAGGGTTTTGCAAATTGAGTGTTCCAGTTAAAAAATGAGCCAAATAGTTGTATTGAATGTAGCAATTAAAATCTTTATTAGCTTTGGCTAAATAGGCTTCATTTTCGCTCAGTTGTTTTTCAGGATTGATTTGTTTGAATTTAACAATTGCCTGTTCTACTAAAGCGCCGTCAAAACTCAGTATAAGAAGTCTTGACTTGAATGCGACACTAAAGCTATAGTCACCCTTAAAGTCTTGAAAGTCGATCAATTCTTCGCCTTGAAATTTTCTTGTAATGGCCTGGAATCTGCCTGGAAATACACTAGAAACAAATTTATTTAAATCAGCAGTATTAGGAGTTTGTTTAATCTGCATTGCCATAAAAAAAGCAGGTTGCTTGTTTAAATTGATATGCATAGAAAACACACTCTCACCGTCTCCTATCCAGCTGTATGTATTTTTATCGACTTTGGTCAATGAATCAATTAAATCTAACTGATTGTAATAAGATGCGAAACTGTTGTTATTCATTAAAACGTTAAAAAACGCATACGTTTTGAATTGTTTAATGAGTTGACTTGATTGGTTACTTTCAACAACCAAAGCTGCATTTTCAGGCACTACTTGAATAGGTTTGATTCTTTTATCTCCTATTTCAAAAAACAGGAAGTAGATAACCAAGCCCAAAGTCAGGGAAATTAAAATACTTACGATGGTAGCAAACTGTTTGTTCATCATTTAGAAATCACAACGAAATTAATTCCACATTCATGAATAATATGTTTAATTTGTCAACAGTTCAATGTCCAAAATGGCAATTTGAACAATTTTTAACTCATAAATAGAAATTCATGAAATGGAAATTTTACACCCAAACTGCATTATTTATTTGCGGATTTGGAATTTTAGCTGGTGCATTTGGTGCACATGGCTTAAAAAAAGTACTGCCAGAAAATGATTTAGCTGTCTTTGAAACTGCTGTTAAATACCTTTTGTTTCAAGGAATGGGCTTGTTAATTTTGTCCATAAATCACCGTCATTTTAATTACCGATTGAGCACTGCATTGTTGTTAATGCTTATAGGTATTGTATTATTTTCGGGATCATTGTTTATACTTTCTTGTAGTTCATTGCTCTCTAATCTATACTTGAATTGGCTAGGTATGATTACCCCAATAGGTGGTGTTTTAATGATTACTGGTTTTATGTATAGTGCATTCTTTTGTTTATCAAAATTAGAAGAAAGTACAACTGAATCTCAAACTAAGCAGAAAAAATCACATAGAAAATCGGCATGAAAAGTTTGATTTTAATGAGGCATGCAAAAGCTAAAACAGATTTTTCGGGACTAGATATAGACCGTCCTTTAACCAAATCTGGCAAAGCGTCCATTATCCAATTATTTCCAAAACTCAATTCGTTTATACAGGAATCACCTCATTTCTATGCAAGTATTTCTGTTAGGACCAAGCAAACAATGGCTGCAATTTGCCAAGAATTAGATGCCGTTCAGGTTCATTTATCAATA
>CANHRW010000125.1 GCA_947462865.1 Bacteroidota bacterium
ACTCACTTCTTCTCCATCTTCGGTGGCAATGCCTTCACTAAAGAAGAATTTTAGCGGAATGACACCAAAATCAGTTTGAATGTATTTAGAGTTTGCAACTCTGCTAATGGTTGAGATGTCTAAATTGGTTGCTTCAGCTATGTCTTTTAAAATCATTGGTTTGAGTTTGGTTTCATCACCTTCCTCAAAATAGCCCAGTTGGTAATTTAAAATGGCATTCATGGTTAGTAACAAAGTATTGTGTCTTTGTTTGATACTATCTATGAACCATTTGGCACTGTCCAATTTTTGTTTGATAAATTGAACGGTTTCTTTTTGTTCTCTACTTGGGCTCTTGCTTTCTTCATACCCCTTTAAGGTTTCCATATAAGACCTACTGATTCTCAAATCAGGGGCATTTCTGGAATTGAGTTGAATCAAGAATTTGCCCTCTTGATCAACCAAAATAAAATCAGGTGTGATGTATTGTGTGGCTGTATTGTCTATGGCTTCACCTGGTTTTGGATTGAGCTTTGTAATTAAAAGGATGATCTCTTTCAATTCTGCTTCCGTAATCTTGAGTGTTTTGGTTAATTTTTCGTAATGCTTTTTGGTAAAATCTTCAAAATGCTGATCTAGAATTTTAATGGCATTGATAACCAATAAATTGTTTTGGTCTTTTCGGTGTAATTGAATTAACAAACATTCTTGTAAAGATGTTGCACCAATTCCGGGAGGTTCTAGTTTTTGGATTTTATGAAGAACGCGCTTCATTTCTTCCAAATTGGTTTCAATGTTTATGGAAAAGGCCAAATCGTTTATGATGGCTTCAAGGGGTCTTCTTAGGTAGCCATCATCGTCTAAAGTTCCAATTAGTTGGGTGCCAATGGCCAATTCTTTTTCTGATTCCGCTATACTGTTAAATTGGTCTTGAAGTTCTTCATGAAAAGAATGGGACTCTACAATGGGTCTTTCTTTACGTTCTTCATCACCCTCATCGCTTAAATGAAATCCTTCTGGGTCGTACTCATCATTGACATATTCTTTTACATCAAAGGTTTCATTGGCAATAAAATCTTCAACAGATAAATCTTCAGATGATACTTCTTCAGTATTGGTTTCTGTTTCCTTGTCGGCTGGAGCAGCATCTTCGTCAGAGGCCCTTAGCAAAGCCGGATTTTCTATCAATTCTTGGTCTATGCGTTGAATAATATCGACACTATTGAGCTGCAACAGCTTGATAAATTGAATCTGCTGTGGCGATAACTTTTGTAATTGACTCTGTTGTAATCCTTGTTTTAGCATCGATGGTATTCAAACAAAAATAAGGATTTATCAATTGAACAGGTACAGTACCCTATAAAATAGTCGTGTTTTAATAAAAATTAATCAGATTCTTCGGTATTTAAAACAAATTTATAACCAATTCCCCTTGCAGAATGAATGTAAATGGGTTGTTTAGGATCATCTTCAAAGTATTTTCTCAAAGCCAATACAAAATTATCGATGGTTCTGGTATTTGGAATGACCGTATAATCCCAAACTACTTTGAGAATACGCTCTCTGCTTACCACTTGGTTTTTATTTTCAATGAGTAAACGCATGAGTAAGATTTCTTTTTTTGTTAGCTCAAATACCCCATGTACCCCTTTTGCCTCATGGCTTTCAAAGTTAATCCAGTTGTTGCCAAAGTGAAAAAGTTTTGGAATACTGCTTTCGCTTTTGATTTTTATTTGTTTGCTTTTTTGTAATAGTTTTTGAACCCTTAAGATTAATTCTTCCAGTTCAAATGGCTTTGTTAAATAATCATCTGCTCCTTTTCTGAGGCCGTTTATTCTGTCTTCTGCAGTGTTTTTTGCTGATAAAAACAAGATGGGAATATTGGCATCATATAAACGTAAATTTTCACAAACCATTAATCCATCCATTTCGGGTAACATGATATCGAGTATGACTAAGTCAAACTTCTGTTCTCTAAATGCTTTGATGCTTTCGGTTCCTGTTCTGCAAACAAATACATCATAAGACTCTAGTTCGAGATTGAGTTTGAGAGCATGTTGTAAGTGCAATTCATCTTCTACCAATAAAATTCTATCATTCATGGGTTTTAAATCTAATTTTGAAAATACTTCCGCCATCTACACCATTTTCTACCACTACTTCCGCCCCCAATTTGATAGCCAAGTTTTTCACAATATATAACCCCAAACCTGTTCCATTTGTTTTACGTGTATTTTCGTCTCCTATCCTGAAAAATTTATTGAACAATTCTTTTTTAGCAGATTCGTTGATACCAGGTCCTTTGTCAATAACAGCCATCTCTACCTGTTTGTCTTGTTTTGACAAAACCACCTGTATTGCTGAGTCAACGGGTGAGTATTTAACAGCATTGGAGAGTAGGTTGGTTAAGATAGTATCAACAGCAGAAGTATCTGCCAGTACAAAAATTTCAGGTTGAATGGTCAGTTGCACACGCTCTTTTAAGTTTCTTGGTGTAACAAAAAAAAGCACAGATTTTTCTACCCATTCACTCAGATTAATTTCTTCTAAATTCAAATGGAATTGGGTGCTATCTAATCTTGCAGATAAAAGCAAGTTCTCTACCAATAAATTCAATCTTTCGTTTTCAGCAAGTGAATTTTGGATAATGGTATCAATTTGTGTTTGCGCTAATTTTCTTTTTTGTAGTGTTTCTAAATACAGTTTAATGGCTGTCAAGGGCGTTTTCAGTTCATGCGTAACTGATAATAAAAAATTTGTTTGGTTGCGTTTGAGTGCAAGGTCTTTTTTGAATGTTGCATAGATTCTATACAAGCCCCAAAAAATAATTGCCATGATGGCAAGCCCTTCTAAAATATACATCCACAATTTCCTAATGTAAGTTGCTTGAAGTGAAAGGTAGGAATCTTCTAAGGGCCTAATCATAAAATTGGCTAAGGGGTCGGTATTGGGAAGAAAAATTAATTCTAGTTTTGGAAAATGTAGCGAGAAATATTTTTTCATACCAATACTGTCTTCAAATAATTCTTGCTGTTTGGCTAATTCTAAATCTATGCTGGCCTTGTAGCACAATGTTTCAATGTTGTCTTTTTCAAGTTCATGAATGAGTTTTGCCGACCTGCAATGCGCATAGGTCCACCAACTAAATGCACTTATAATGTAAAGAGAAAGTAGTATAAAAATCAGTTTAGGACTAATCAAGTGCTTTTAAGAATTTAAAATGGTTCTTTCCTGTTTGATGTATTTTTTCAAGTTGATCCAGAAGGCCATTACCAAGTAAACAATTAGAGGAGAGCCAATGGTTAAGCAAGATGCATAAATGAAGTAAAGGCGAATCTTATTGCTAGATATACCAAACTTTTCACCTATATAGCTACACACCCCAAAGGCACTTTTTTCTATGCTGTATTTGATATTTTCCATCTGCTGGTGCTGCAATTTAGTTTGTTTTAGCGATGTTAATATACAATAATTTTATTAAAAATATTCTATTAGACAGTTTTGCAGTAAGATTGTTTTAAAATCATTATTTTGCAATGCTTATTACAGCAGTAAAAAGCAAAAAAAATGAATACATGAAAAAAATTATTTTTACTTTTTTGGGTCTCGGTTTTTTAATGGCCAATGCCCAAACCACTTTGCCTACTTCGTGGAGTTTCGCAAATCCTACTCCAACAGGAGCAGCATCTCCTAGCCCTTCAGGTCCTGAATCTGCTGGGCCAAAAGGTTGGTCAACCAAATTAGACATTACAGCATCAGGTACTACACCATTTACCTACTCTTCAGGACAGGATGGGAGTGCTGCCTGTAAATTAGACGCCACTGGAGAATACGTTAAAATTTGGTTTACAGACAAACCCGGTACTTTGAGTTATTATATCAAAGGCACAGCCATCTCTCCAAACCCACCTTTTACAGGAACTTTTACTGTACAACAATCTGCAGATGGTGCTACTTGGTCTGATCTACGCGTGTTTACACAAGCAAATTTAACTACTACAAACTTTGTAAATTTTATTGATACACCAGCTGCAACTTCACGTTATGTTCGTTTTTATTATACACAAAAAGTATCAGGTTCAAATATCTCTTTAGACAATGTTACCTTGGCTAGTGCACCTGCAACACCTGTAGCCAAAATGAATATCAAACAGGGTGCAAATGACATTGTGAATGGAAGTACATTTGTTATTGGTAAAGCAGCAGCAACTACTTTTACAGTAGAAAACAAAGGTACAGCCGATACATTGTTTGTATCAGGTATCAATACCAACGGAAATGCTGTTGCAGATTACAGTATTATTGGCGCACCATTGGCAGTTCCGGCTAACAGTTCAGCTACTTTTACAGTGAATTTCAGTACCAGCATCAATGGAACTAGAAAAGCGTCTATGACTATCAATTCAAATGATCCTGATAAAGCGCAGTTTTTGGTAAATTTATATGGCATTGGTGGTGATTATGCTTCTGAGCCAACAGCACAAGCCAGTGCTTTGACTTTTTCTAATGTAAAGGCATATACCATGAACGTGAGCTTTTCAGCTACTGCTGGTTCAGAAAAATATCTAGTATTGAGAAAGCTAGGTTCAGCAATTACAGCTGCACCTGCAGACGGACAAACCTACCAAAGGGGAGATTTGATTGGTGATGCTCAAGTAGCAATGGTGGGAACCGACACCTCTTTTAAACCGTCATATGTATTAGCCAATTCTGCTTATTACTATGCAGTGTTTCCATTTAATGGCCCAGTAGGATTTGAAAATTATACCTCTAATTCGCTTGCTAACAATGTCAATTCTTCAGGGGCTAACGCTGGAAATTATTACACAGGAATTGACCAAACTAAATCTACGTTTTTAACTGATTTGTCGGCTAAGATCAATACACATGATACCATTTTTTATAGTAATTATTCGAGTTCATTGGTAAATAACTGGTTGGCCAAAGACACTACTGCTGGTAGAAAAGTAGTTTATTGTGTATACACACATTTGCCATATGTCTATTCTGAACCATTTGTATGGGCAAGTTCAACATCAAATGGTATTTTAACAAGAGAGCACACTTTTGCACAAAGCTGGATGCCAAGTAATATTGGCAACGCAAATTGGCCAAATGGTTCAAATGCCAAAGAACTTCCTGAATACAACGACCAACACCATTTGTTTCCAGCAGACCAACTAAACGCCAATGCTGTTCGTTCCAATGCTTCATTTGGTGAAGTTGTAACTGTACAATCTACTTCACCATCTGGTTTTGGTAAATTGGGAACCAATGCCAATGGAATAAAAGTGTGGGAGCCAAAAGATGAACACAAGGGAGATGTAGCCAGGGCATTGTTTTATATGTCAACTTGTTACAATGGAGTAGATAGCAAAAACTGGGGAATGGGCATTGGAGCTTTTAGCCAAGACACTGCTGTTTTGATGAAATGGCATAGACAGGATCCACCAAGTGAGCATGAAATTGCCAGACATGAATATGTATATTCAATTCAAAAAAATAGAAATCCATTTATTGACCACCCAGAATGGGCAAATTCAATCAATTTTGTAAACATGACATGGATTCCAACTTCTTCAGTAGGTATAAAAGATTACAATGCATTGAGCCAAGTTCAGGTTTATCCAAACCCTGTTCAAGAATCACAAATTACAGTGAGTGGCGCACCTTTTGGAACTCATGCCTTGTTGTTTGATTATTCTGGTAAATTGATTTTTAAAGGAGAGGTAGATGCAAACAATAGCATTCAATCAGGAAAGTTAAGCACTGGCGTATACTTGTTAGAATTGAATTTTAATGGGGCCAAAAGCTATCATAAAGTATTGAGCAATTAAATTTCATAAAGTTATTTATAATTAAAAGGAGGCAAATTGCCTCCTTTTGTTTTTTTGAGCAATGAATGTTTGACAAAATTGTTACCTTTATAACAAGTATTTTTATACCAAATGTTCAAACAAGCACAAATATTCTTACTCTTTTGCTACCTACTTTTTTGTGTATTTTCTTCTAATGCTCAGATTTATTTTTCAGAAAATTTTGACCAATCATTTCAGGCAAGTACCAACGCGCCTATTGGTTGGACTCAGACAGGCGTTAACTTATTGGGCGATGGATTGGTTGCTCCAACAGGCATTGATGGGCCTAAAAATTGGGAACAAAACACCTATCAACAAGCTGTATGGCTAAAGGGTTCAACTCAAGGTGTTACCCCCCTAACAACAAACGGAAACGGTGTTTTATGGCTTGAAGATTTTAACTTTGGCCCACAAGCA
>CANHRW010000126.1 GCA_947462865.1 Bacteroidota bacterium
CAGCAACCTTTTTTAAGCAATACAATTGATGTACAAGCTGTATCAAATTTGCCATGTGAATTGCCTGTAGATGCCTCTATTGAATTTGGTGAGCAACTCATCAGACATGTATTGCCAGAATTATTAGAAGCAGACCAGTCGGCTATCATTGAAAGGGCTTGCATTGCCAAAGACGGAAAGCTGACAGCTCATTTTTCATACTTACAAGATTTTGTAGATTAAAGCATATCATATTTAGCATGGCCAAACGAAATTACAATAGCAACGGACAAGCAAAACCAGAATTAGAAAAAGTTCCTTTTACAAAAGAAAGGTTCAAAGAAGCACTTGCACTGTTTAGTTATATCAGACCCTATCGGTTCAAATTTTTGATGAGCATGTTGTTCATTGGGCTGTCTGCAATGAGCACGATGGTTTTCCCTTTTTTATTGGGTAAAATGATAGATGCTGCAGGAACTCAAACAACTCAAATTAAACAGTCAATGCCCATGTCTGGAGGCTTTGTGTCAGAAAAACTCAATCAGTTTGAATGGAGCTTAAATACAATTATTATATTACTATTTGTGCAGTTGAGTGTTCAAATGTTGTTTTCATTTATGAGAATTTACCTTTTAACAGATGTTGGAGAACGCTCATTGGCAGCAATCAGAAAAGATTTGTATAAAAATTTAATCTCACAACCGATGCAGTTTTTTAGTGAGCACCGAGTAGGGGAGTTGAGTAGTAGATTGAGTGCAGATTTGTCTCAAATTCAAGATGCCATTTCGTTTACATTGGCCGAGTTTTTAAGAGGTGTTTTTACCCTTGTTATAGGTTTAATCAGTATTTTTTGGATTTCAAAAGAATTGGCATTGGTCATGCTTTCAATTGTTCCTTTGGTTGCGGTTATTGCAGTTGTATTTGGCGTTCGAATCAGAAAAATGTCTAGAAAAGCACAAGATCAATTGGCAGACAGTGGTACCATTGTGCAAGAAACATTACAAGGTATTTCAGTTGTGAAAGCCTTTTCTGCTGAGTTATATGAGTTAAACAGGTATAGTAAAAATATCAAATCGGTTGTAGACCTAGCAATTAAAAATGGTCGTTATAGAGGTGCTTTTGTCAGTTTAATGATATTCTCTGTATTTGGAGCTATCGCTTTTGTCATGTGGTATGGGTCAACCATGATTCAAAGTGGTAAAATTACTGCTGGAGACCTTACCATGTTTGTGATTTTTTCTGCGTTTGTTGGAGGAACCTTTGCTGGTTTTGCTGACATGTTTTCAACCCTTCAAAAAACCATTGGCGCTACCCAAAGGGTGAGAGAATTGCTCAAGAATACCCCAGAGAATTTGCAATTTGAAACCGCTGTTGCTGCCAATAATTACCAAGGAAGCATTCGTTTTGATCAGCTTTCATTTAGTTATCCATCTAGGCCAGAAGTTCAGGTACTGAATGCATTTTCTTTGCAGGTTGAGTCAGGTACCCAAGTGGCCATTGTTGGGCCAAGTGGTGCCGGAAAAAGTACAATTGCAGCCATGTTACTTCGTTTTTACGAACCCAATGCTGGAGCCATATACTTAGACAACAAATCGAGTCAAATTATTCCGTTGTCTGAGTGGAGGAGTCAAATGGCCTATGTGCCTCAAGATGTTATTTTGTTTGGTGGCAGTATTATAGAAAACATTGCCTATGGCATAGAAAACATAGACGAAGCTGCTGTGATAGCTGCGGCCCAAAAAGCAAATGCCCATGATTTTATTTCAAAATTCCCAGAAGGTTACCAAACCCTAGTAGGTGAAAGAGGTATCAAACTTTCTGGTGGTCAGAGACAAAGAGTTGCTATAGCGAGAGCAATTCTAAAAAATCCACGAATTTTAATCTTAGATGAAGCAACCAGTTCGCTTGACAGCGAAAGCGAGCAATTGGTGCAAGAAGCATTAGATAACCTCATGCAGCACAGGACCTCATTTGTCATTGCACACCGTTTGTCTACCATAAAAAAGGCACAACAAATTGTGGTCATTGATAAAGGAACTGTCATAGAAACCGGAACGCATGAGCAACTCATGAACAATGGAAACGGATTGTACAAACGCTTGGTAGAATTGCAGTTTGAAAATGTAAGTCAGTTCTCTAAATAATTGGTTGTTAGTGTTTCAGTTGAAATATTTTTTCAATCGGTATTTTCCGATAAATTTGTAAAAAGTCTGAAAAGGCTATAAATCATAAAACGCATGTCTGAATTTCAATTGGTAATGCCTAAAATGGGCGAAAGTATTGCAGAAGCTACAATTATTCGTTGGACCAAAAACGAAGGAGATTCCATAGCATTGGATGAAACTGTTTTAGAAATTGCTACTGATAAAGTAGATTCTGAAGTGCCTTCACCAAAGGCCGGAACTTTGGTAAAAAGATTGTTCAATGAAGGAGATGTGGTTCCTGTGAATGCCCCAATTGCAATCATTCAATTGGCAGGTGCTGCAGCTGCACCTAAAGTATCAGCACCAGTTCCTCAAGTATTGGCTGCTCCTGTTAAAGAAATCATCAGTCAGGTGGATGCGGCAAAAGCAGTGCTATCTAGCAATGCAGGTGCAAGGTTTTATTCTCCATTGGTACTCAATATTGCAAAAGCCGAAAATATCAGCATGCAAGAACTAGAAACCATTCAAGGTTCTGGTAGTGAAGGTAGAGTTACCAAAAGAGACATCATAAGTTTTATTGAAAATAGAGCCAGTCAGGTTGCGACAGTACCTGCTCCTGTTGCAGTTTCATCTCCACTTCAATCAGCACCAACTCTTGTATCAAAACCAGCACCATCTATTAGTCTTAATGGAGGCGATGAAATCATAGAAATGGACAGAATGCGTAAACTCATTGCCGATCATATGGTGATGAGCAAGCAAACAAGTCCACATGTTACCTCATTTGTAGAAGCTGATGTCACCAATATGGTTTTATGGAGAGACAAAGCAAAAAAAGTATACGAAAAACGCGAAGCTGAAAAAATTACTTTCACACCCATGTTCATTGAGTGTGTGGTAAAAGCCATCAAAGATTATCCAATGATCAATGTATCTGTGGATGGTCAAAATATTATCAAAAGAAAAGCCATCAATATAGGAATGGCTGCTGCTTTGCCTTCAGGAAATTTAATAGTTCCTGTTATAAAAAATGCAGACATGATGAATTTAGTAGGCTTAACCAAATCTGTGAATGATTTGGCAAACCGTGCAAGAGGAAACAAATTGTCTCCAGACGAAATTAGCGGAGGTACTTTTACAGTAACCAATGTTGGTGGATTTGGAAATGTAATGGGAACACCTATCATTAACCAGCCTCAAGTTGCTATTTTGGCAACAGGTTCAATCAAGAAAAAGCCAGCGGTTTTAGAAACACCAATGGGAGATGTCATTGCCATCAGGCATATGATGTTCTTGTCTCTGAGCTACGATCACAGAGTGGTGGATGGTTCTTTGGGAGGCAGTTTCTTAAGAAGAATTGCAGATTACATGGAGGCATGGGAGCCTAACCGCGAAATCTAATCAGCGAGTTCAATCACTGACTAAGCAATCCTCTCCATTAATCCAAATGCTGTTTCTCTGAGGACTTCAAGCATTTCAGGTTTTACAGACAAACTATTTAGGTGCAGCATTGCTTTGTCTAAATACTGCTGTTTTTGTTGCTCAGCAAAGGCCTTTATTTGGTATTTTTCGTAGAGTTTTAATGTTTCTTGGATTTTAATTTCCATATTCTGCTCTGAACTCAAAGTATCAAGCAAAGTGCGGTCATCTTTGTGAACAGACGATAGCAATTCAATGTACAACAATGTTTTTTTGTTGGCGGCAATATCACCACCAACTTGTTTGCCTGTATTGGAATCATTGCCAAAACAATCTAATAAATCGTCTTGAATCTGAAAGGCAATGCCAATATTTTTGCCAAATTCATACAAATGGTTGGCATCAGCTAAACTGGCATCGGCTGCCAATGCGCCTATTTTTAAACTCGCACCAATTAATACTGCGGTTTTTAAAGTAATCATTTCAATGTATGCATCAAGGCTAACCTGAACTTGTGTTTCAAAGTTCATATCAAGCTGTTGCCCTTCACAAACCTCTCTGGCTGTTGCCAAAAAAACGGTCAACATTTCATTGATCTGTTTAGACTGTGATTCCCTGATAAAATCAACCGCCTTGATCATCATTAAATCACCTACCAAAATGGCTACAGGCATATTCCATTTTTGATAAACAGTTGCTTTTCCTCTTCTCAATGGTGCATTGTCCATAATGTCATCATGCACCAAAGTAAAATTATGAAACACTTCAATTGCCAATGCCGCAGGCAATGCACTTTCTGTTTTGCTATCAAAAAGTTCATAACCCATTAAGCATAAAATTGGGCGCAGTCTTTTGCCGCCCAATTGCATCATGTATTCAATTGGCTCGTACAATTCTTTCGGGTTTTCACCATATTTAGTTTGTGCTAAATGGTTTAAGAATAAACTCAAGTGTTCTTGGTATGTTTTCAAAATTTTATGCTTGTTGAACCTGGTTGATAAATGAGATGACACGTTCTTCATGCCAATAATAACCATTTGGGAATGCACTTGCAAAACCTACATGGCCACCAAACTGACATAGTTCAAAAGTAAACAATGGATGTTGTTTTGCCAATTTTTCGGGGAAGCACTTTTCCGATAAAAATGGATCATTCAATGCATTCAATAACAAAGTTGGAATTTGGATATTGCCAATAAATTGCAATGAATTGCATTTGCTGTAATAATCATCAGCACTTTCAAAACCATTTATTTTAGCCGTAAATCGGTTATCCCAATCCCAAAAATTACTTATTTTTTCTATGCCATTGGTGTCGATTATATTTGGAAATTGCTTCGACTTTTGAATCATTTTTTCATTCAAGCTTTTTAAAAATTGTCGCATATACAATTGATTCGTAAATTTTGACAATTGTATTGAGCTACCTGCTAAATCAATAGGAACAGAGATAGAACATGCAGCCAATAATTGATTGGGTAATGGGTGTTTGTTTTCTCCCAAATATTTAAGCAAGGCATTTCCTCCTAAACTAAAACCCAATACAAATAGCTGACTATTTTGAAACTTATTTGCAAAATGAGTAATGACCGAGTGTATATCATCTGTTGCACCACTGTGGTAGGAGATTATTCGGTTGTTCATTGTGCCACTACAACTCCTAAAATTAACAGCAATACAACGCATACCCATTTGGTGAAAGCGTTTACAAAAACCTTTCATATATTGAGAATTAGAGCTGCCTTCTAGTCCATGAAAAAGTATAATGATAGGAGCCTGTTCGTTGTTTTGATCTAGGATATCTAAGTCTATAAAATCACCATCAGGCACATTGAATCTTTCCCTTCTGTATGTCAATTCAATTTTTCTGAACAACGCCGGTAGAATGGTTTCCCAATGGCCGTTTTTTGAAAACAAATTGCCTTTAAAATTTCCTTGAATAAATGGCATTATCTTCTTCTTTTTTGGTGTTTCCTTCCTGATTTACGGTCTTGTTTTTTATTGGAACGAGGGTCTAATTTTTTTCTAAAATTAGCAGTAACAGTACTTGCGGTCCAGGCCAAATCTATTTGGCGTTTAAAAATATCTGCTGCAACTACCATCACTTCTATTTCATCGCCCAATTGCAGTTTTTGTTTGCCATTTCTGCTGGTTATCCACTTGTTGTTTTCGTCGTAATCAAAATAATCTTCGCCAAGGTTTTGAATCTTAATCAATCCTTCAGCTCTAAATTGACTAATTTCTACATAAACTCCCCATTCAGTCACCCCCGAAATAATGCCTTTAAAGGTATCTCCAATAAAATCACTGATGTATTCTACCTGTTTGTATCTGACACTGGCTCTCTCTGCATCAGCTGCTTTCACTTCCATTGCTGATGATTGTTTGCAGAGCTCTTCAATTTCTTTTTCTATGCCTGGTTTTTCGTTGTGTAAATAGCCAAACAACAAGCGGTGAGCCAATAAATCAGGATACCTTCTAATTGGTGAGGTAAAATGGGTATAATGGTCAAATGCCAATCCGTAATGCATGGTTTTTTTACCAGTATAGTATGCTTTACTCATGGTTCTGATTGCCTGACTTTGAACCAAATTTTGTTCAGGTTTGCCTTCAACTTGTTCCAATAAATCGTTGAAACTTTTGGCAATTGCTTTTACACTTGAGGTTTGAATATGGTA
>CANHRW010000127.1 GCA_947462865.1 Bacteroidota bacterium
AAAGGAACGGTATATGATGCCCAAAAAGAGCCTGTAATTGGGGCAACCATTAAAATAGATGGCACCAATAAAGGGGCTGTAACCGATGCCCTTGGTTTCTTTGAAATCAAAGGATTGCAACCGGGTTATTACAAATTAAAAATTACTTCTGTAGGATTTGTTGGCTCAACCAAAGAACTGACCATAAAGAATGACAATGTGGTCATTGAAGTGATTTTAAAAGAAGACCGCAAACAAATGGATGAATTGGTAGTGGTTGGTTATGGCGTGCAAAGAAAAAGAGATTTAACAGGAGCCGTTTCAAAAATAGGTGGCAAAGAATTAAACGATTTACCAGTGCCCAGTTTTGAAGCAGCTATGCAAGGAAAAGCAGCTGGTGTTCAGGTTACTGTTGGAAGTGGATTAGCGGGCTCAGCATCAGTGGTAAGGGTAAGAGGTATTTCTTCTATCAGTGCCAGTGGCGATCCTCTGTATGTAATTGATGGAATTCCAATCACGCAAGATTTGTTTATGAACGGCAATTCAGGTGGTATGAATAACAATCCACTTTCTTCCATCAATCCAGATGATATTGAAAGCATAGAAGTGTTAAAAGATGCCGCCGCCAATGCCATTTATGGTTCAAGAGGAGCTAACGGTGTAATTTTAATTACCACAAAACGCGCCCAGAAAAAAGGGTGGAGATTTACAGCCTCAGCTAAGTTGGGTGTGTCAAATCCAACGGCTATCCCCAAAATGTTGAATGCGCAACAATGGATGCAATTGAACCAAGAGGCTTGGGAAAATGATGGAAATTCAGGAAGAGCGCCATTGCCAGGGGGTATCACTTACGACCAAGCACTTGCCACAAATACCAATTGGGTTGACCAAACTATACATACTGGTTTAAAACATGGTTATACTTTAACTGCTGCAAAAGGTGGTGAAAAATTCAATACTCAAATGAACTTTTCATATGACGACAATGGTTCTTATTTAGTAGGCAATAATTTTGTAAGAACAACTGCTAGAGTTAATTCAGATTATCAAGTTGCAAAATGGTTAAAAGTTGGTGTAAATACATCATTGAGCAGTGGTATTAACAACCGTGTTAACGCTGCATGGTCAGGAGGTTTGGGTCATGCTATGTCTGAGGCATTACCTATTTATCCTATTAAAAATGCTGATGGTACTTGGTTCCGAGGAGGTAAAAATCCAGTAAGAGACATGGAAAACATGAAATGGAGAACAGCCGAAACTAGGTCATTAAATGGGGTTAGTTTAGACATTACTCCAATAAAAGATTTAATGGTGAGGGCACAAGCCAGTTACGACTACATGAATTTAGTAGATGACCAATGGAGTTCGCCAGAAATTACCAATCAAAAAGATGCTGGTAATGCAAGCAGAAACATGTCTTTTGTAAAGAATTTTAATTATTATGTAACGGCTACTTACCTTAAAACTCTCAAAGAAAACCATCATTTACAGCTCATGGTGGGAAATGAATTTCAAAGAGCCAATACTATCAGACGTAGAACTTTTGCGTCAGATGTACCAGGTTTGTATAGCAGCAACCCAAGTTATTTGATAAATTCTCCAATCTTTTCAGACAATGGAACCAATTGGGCATTCTTAAGTTATTTTGGTCGATTTAATTATGATTACAAAGGCAAATACAATTTGCAAGCAGTCTATAGGGTAGATGCTTCTTCAAGGTTTGGTGATAATTACAGATGGGCAAATTTTCCATCTCTTTCAGGGGCTTGGATTATTTCTGAAGAAGATTTCCTTAAAGACAACAAAATTATATCGTTCATGAAATTGAGAGCTGGTTGGGGAATGTCTGGTAATGCAGCCATTCCAGATGATGCTCGTTTTGGTACATTCTCCCCAAGTTCAAACAACATTGCATACAATGGCCAACCAACAACTTATCCAATTAAATTGCCCAATGAAGACCTTAGATGGGAGACTTCAAACAATTACGATTTAGGTTTTGAGATGGGTTTTTTTAAAGACAGAATTTCATTTGAACTGGATTTGTATGAAAAAATCACAAAAGATGTGTTAATGGAAATTGCATTGCCGCCATCTATTGGAATGTCATCACTTTGGACCAATGTAGGAGGTATTTTAAATAGAGGGGTTGAATTTGGATTCAAATCAAAAAATATAGTTTCAAAAGATTTCCAATGGTCAACCAATTTTAATGTTGCCAGAAACTACAATGAAATTACCTCAATTGGAGTTTATTCCGAAGATGCGGTAAGTGGTGGTACAAATGACACTAGGGTAATAGTTGGGCAAGCTGTTGGGGCAAATTATCTCATCAGATGGTCTCATGTAGACCCTGCAACAGGAAAGCCAGTTTATTTAGATATCAATGGCAACGAAACCTTTGTATACAATAATAAAAACAGAGTTGCTGCAGGTAAAATTTTACCGGATGCAATTGGTGGAATGACCAACACTTTTCGTTATAAAAATTGGGACATGAGTGTGTTAGTAGTATTCAGTGTTGGAAGCCAAATTTATGAATCCTCTCAGAAAAGACAGGCTAGTTTAATCACCAACTGGAACATGGACGAAAGGGTATTTGACAGATGGAGACAACCTGGAGACATTGCTAAATTTCCTCGCCTAACTAGAGATTATAGGACTTACAATTTGCCAGATGAATGGAGCAATACCACATTGTGGTTAAAAGACGGAAGTTATGCGAGATTAAGAAACTTAACCATTGGTTACAGCATTCCTAAAGCACAATGCAATCGTTTGCATTTAAGCAGCTGTAGGGTTTCATTTATTGCAACCAATTTGTTTACACTTACCAATTACGATGGTTTAGATCCAGAATTGAGCAGAGATGCTGAATCTGATGGTAGTGGTTCTGCAGGCGGATACAATACTTCCAGGAATATGGGCTCTCAGAACATTACTTATTTAACCCCTCCGCAAGAAAAATCGTACACCATTCAAGTAAACTTAGAATTTTAATTCGCAACAAATTATGACCAAACAGATCAAATACATCATAGTCTTCTTTGCATTTTTGAGTTTAGCTTCATGCAGAAAATGGTTGGACGTAAAACCAGAAGGTGTTCAACTTGAAGAAGATGCCATTCAGTCACAAGCTGATTTACAAGCAGTACTCAATTCCATTTATGATAACTTAGCCAATCAATACAATGGCCGTATACAATTGTTTAATGAGTTATTGGGAGACAATATGGAAAAGCCACAATCAGGCTTTACTGTTCCAATATATTTAAGAACGACTAACTTTTTCAATTCAGATGTAGGCGGTTTGTATTCAGAATTGTATAGAGCTGCATTCAGAGTCAATTACCTGATGGAGAAAATCAATTCAAATACCATTACTGTTGATGCAGTAGCTGCAAAACGTATGATTGCTGAAGCAAAATTTTTAAGAGCAATGGCTCATTTTGAATTGGTAAAACTATGGGCTCAACCAGCTGGATATACTGCTGTCAATTCGCATCTTGGAGTAGTCATTAGAAATAGTTCTGCTGCCGAACCTATGCCAAGGTCAACCGTAGCTCAAGTGTATGCATTTATTTTGAATGATTTAACGGAATCAGCTGCAGATTTACCAGCCAGCAACAACGATTTTGCTACTCAAAATGCAGCAAAAGCACTTATGGCCAAAGTGTATTTTCAAATGAATAATTTTGCCAAAACCAAAGAATTATGTGATGAATTGATTCCTCAATACACGATAGATTCTACTTTAAATAGGTTTGAAAATGCAGCCACTTCGTCTGAAAAAATATTTTCGTTCATTAGCAAATCAGTACAAGACAATAGAGCCGCAGGATTTATAGGTAACTTTAGAATTGCCAATGCATCAAGTCCATCTGTTTATAGATTATCTAAAGAAATGTATTTAGCTGCAACAGCAGATGCCAACGACAAAAGAGCATCGTATTATGCAGTTTTTAATGCAGGTACATCTGCTGAAACATATGGCACTACTAAGTTTAATTTTGATTTTTTGAGTATGCCATTTTTGTATCTGACTCAATTAAAGTTAATGAGAGCTGAAGCCAATGCCCAATTGGGTTTGAATATGGATATAGCTATTTCAGATGTGAATGATGTTTTAAACAGGGCATACGGTAACAATTCTATGAATTTGAGTGGAACTGCTTCTAAAGAGCAAATCATTGTTGAAGTTAGAAAGCAAAGAAGATTAGAATTTGCATTAGAGGGTGACCGTGTTCAAGAATTAAAACGTATTGGAGCTCTAGAAGACCAAACCGGTTCTGGTTTAGTTAAAATAAGAGGATCAAAATGGAATTGCCCTGGTTTGGCCTTGCAATTTCCATCAACTGAAAAAACCAGTTTTTTTGTATTTAACGATGAGGGCAATTGCGATTAAAAATGAATCACATGAATAAATGTATAACGATGTCTTTACTTGCACTATTGGTATTAGGTGCGTGTAAAAAAGAATTAAAAGAAATAGGCGCACCAGCTAGCAAAGTAGAAGGTATTTCTGCCTCTTGGGAAATGATTCAAGCCATTCAAATTGATGAAAAATCATTAACCAGAGAGTCTTTCAACTTAACCCCGTATTTTATTAAACAGGGTAAATTGCCCAACATTACTTTTACAGCAGATTCTTTTTCTGTTGATACAGTTGGAGTGAGCATCAACTTTTTTGGAGGAACCAGGGGTACTTGGACATTCGATAACCCTTCAGCTCCATCATCCATTCAGTTTCTTCCTAATGATGCAGCAGCATTTTCTTTAAATTTAGGTGGGCCTATCAGACCGGGAGACAATCTAAAAATTTCAAAATTGGTACAGGCACCTTGTAAAGGCGATACTGATGGACCTGGTTCTGTAATGAGTTTTGTGTTAACCTTTAATAGAAAATAAGCATGCGTACACTGATAATATTTACTTTCTTTTTAATCCTTTTAAGTAGCTCACAAAATTTATTTGCCCAAGCTGCTTGGGTTGACCCAGAAGAGCCAGATGTTACCAAGCCAGTGAGGTTATATGTTGACTTAAACAAAACAACCAATACCTCTTGTAAAGAAAATGAAGGTCCTTTTTATATTTGGACATGGAAACCGGTTGAATTAGGTGCTGACAATCCTTTGGTAAATGGAACAGGCGATAAGCCTTGGAAAAATTCAAATGATTTGTTGAAAATGACTAAGGACAGTACAAAAGGAGATTTTGTGTGGTATTATGAAATGACTCCAACTGTTTTTTATGGAGTACCAGCTTCTGAAATTTATTCAAAAGGCATTTCGTTTTTGGTGAAACCCAAAGATGGTGGAGGCTATGGTTCGCCCGATGTAAAAACAGAAGATTTTACCATCAATATTAGTCCACCTAAATTGGTGAGAGGTGTTACTTATCAGTTTCCTGCAGTGATTTTAGACAATGAATTAACGACAATCGTTTATAACAATCCAGCAGATACTGTTGCAACCATGCAAAACTTAGAAGAAGGCGATGCCTACCTTTGGATCAAATGCACAGCTGTAGATACCCTAACCGGTAACTTGGTAACCTACCAACCGAGTGTGTTTTTAAAAGTTGGAAACAATCCGAGTTTAGAAATGATCAAAGATCCAATTACAAATATGTTCTCATTGACTTTTATGCCAAGAACATTTTTTGGATTGAAGCCATCTGAACGTGGTAAAGAAATAGAATGCAAAGTGAGAAGAAAAGTTTGGAAAACCATCGCAGACAATACAACGGATCAGCCCAAGTTTAAAATGGGTTGTAAATAAGTTTTGACTGCAAAAAAAATGATGTTTTTACAACTGTTCTCATGAAAAAAATATTGATTTCCAACCGCATTTTTTTTCTTTCTTATAGCTGTTGGTTAATCATCGCATTTGCTCTTTCAGTATTTTACTCTCAGCCCACGCTGAGTATGTATATCAATAATTTTCGTTTTCCTTGGTCTGACTTTTTTGCAAGCTATTTTACGCATGTTGGCGATGGCTTATTTGCTGTTTTTGTAAGTGTGTTGTGTTTGATAATTAATAGGAAAATTGGTCTATTGATCATATTGAGTTACTTATTCAGTGCAGCAATCACTCAAACGTTAAAGCATACTATTTTTGCCGATGCAGGCAGACCTATTCAGTTTTTTCAACAGACCAATTT
>CANHRW010000128.1 GCA_947462865.1 Bacteroidota bacterium
CTGCCAATAAAGACAAAACAATGCCACCTGCGCTCAACAATTTGAGTTGTTCGCCTTGGAAAAACAATGCAATTAAAACCGGAATTACCACCGATAATTTAGCGGCAACCATACTTACCGACACCCCTAATTTTTGAGCAGTTAAGCCTATACAAAAGAAAATAGATATAAATAAAAAGCCCAACACAAGAGCAAACCCAAACCAAGGCATAGTCCATACTTTCGTTTCAAATATGGTATGATCGGCGAATAAGCTACCAATCAATCCACAACTGATATAGTTCATCACTATGGCTTGAAATGTTTTCACATTTTTCAGTTCAAACAATTTGAAAAAACTCACTGTGATGCTTGAAAAAAGCACACTCAACAACAAATAATTAACCATTGATATAGCGTTTAAAAATAGTCTGATCTAATTCAAAAGTTTGTTCTAGTTTTCCTCCAATTGCTGGAGCAAGTACCCCATCCGAAAAATGTTTTGGCGTATAAAACACTTGGGCTTCCTGCCACAACCCACAATCGATGACATGTTTTAAAATACAGGCACCACCTTCTATAATGAGACTTTGCAGGCCCGACTGATACATTTTACTTGACAATACATCGAGCCAATTTTCTTTTTCATCAAAATATACATATTCTAGATTTGGTGAGGTTTCTGATTTTACTGAATTCAGTACCCAAGTAGGGGTCTGACCATCAAACACCTTAAAATGTTTTGCCAATTTTAGCTGACGATCTACTACAATTCGTAAAGGATTCTTGCCTATCCAAGCCCTTGCATTCAAAGCAGGATTGTCTGTTTCAACTGTATTGCGCCCTACCAAAATAGCCGCTTCTTCTGTTCTCCATTTGTGTACTTGCTTTTGCACCAACAAGCCAGTAATGTGGCGTTGTTGTTCAAATTCTGCTGCAGTCATTTGGTGAGCATGAGGAGCAATATACCCACTCATGGTTTGAGCCCATTTTAAAATAACATACGGCCGTTTGGTTTGAACAAAGTGTAAAAATCGTCTATTGAGCCATTTGGCTTCAGCTTGCAGTAGTCCAACTTGAACATCTATACCTGCTGCACGCATTTTCTCAATACCCTTACCCGCAACTTGTTCAAATGGGTCTAACTGAGCCACCACCACTTTTTGTATACCTGAAGCAATCACCAAGTCTGCACAGGGTGGCGTTTTTCCAATATGGGCACAGGGTTCTAAATTCACATATAGTGTTGCATTTTTTAGCAATGAGGTATCTTTAACCGAAGCTATTGCATTTACTTCGGCATGGTTTGCACCATAATTTTGGTGGTAACCTTCCCCAATAATTGTGTTGTCAACTACCAACACAGCCCCCACCATTGGATTGGGTGCTACATTTCCTTTACCCAAGGCAGCAAGTTCTAGACAACGTTGCATAAATATTTTTTGCTCCATGCTGTTTGCGAAAGTAGTAATTTGCCAAACCAAACAAATAAAAAATGCAGATTCAGGCATTCATTCCTTTTATTCAAAACCAATTGGCTGCTTTGTATGAACCAGAAGAAGCAAAGCAAATTGGCTACATTTTATTAGAAGAAATTCTTTTAATCAAAAGAAGTCATTTGCCCATTATACAAAAAATAATAGGTGCCGACGAAGAAGAGAAACTCACGCAAATTATTCTTGAACTCAAAAAGGGCGTTCCTTTGCAATATGTGCTTGGTTATGCTTGGTTCAAAGATTTGGTTTTTAAAGTCAGTCCTGCGGTATTGATTCCTAGGCCAGAAACCGAAGAATTGGTAGATTGGATTTTAGCAGATTATGCCAATATTCCACTCAAAGTATTGGATATTGGCACTGGATCTGGCTGCATTGCCATTGCCTTGTCTGCAAACAGAAGCAACTGGGAAATATGGGGAATAGACCTTTCAAAAGATGCAATTGATGTTGCACAATCAAATGCCCGTTCAATTCAAACCAATACAAATTTTAAAGTTGCCGATTTATTTGATCCATCCACCCAAGAATGGATACAACAGCAACAGTTTGACCTCATAGTCAGCAATCCTCCCTACATACCTGAGTCTGACAAAGTTCAGATGCATGTAAATGTGTTGAACCACGAACCTCATGAAGCTTTGTTTGTAAGCGATGAAAAGCCTTTGGTTTATTTTGAAAGATTATTAGCTATTTCAGAACAGGCTTGTTATGTTGAATTTGCCTATAATTTAGAACCTCAAATGAAGGAATTGTTACGACAAAGTTTGCGTGAGTACGAAATTAAAAAAGACATGAGTGGCAACCCCCGTATGTGCAAATGGAATAAACGCAAATAAATGTACACCAAGCCAAAAATGATTATGTTTGCAACAATTTATTAGAACCTTATAAAAATGAAAAAAATACAACTGATTTTGGCATTTTTAGTCCTTTCAATTTGGGCAAATGCACAAGAAAAATTTGAAGTAGAAACTCAGCTATCACCTGACGGAAAGTATAGCTACAGCTTTGTTAAAAACGACCCTTTAAAAGTACGTACTTACCAGTTAAAAAACGGATTAACCGTTATGATGAGTGTAAACACCAAACAACCACGCATTCAAACACTCATAGCCACTAAAGCGGGTAGCAAAAACGACCCAGCTGACAATACGGGTTTGGCACATTACTTAGAGCACATGTTGTTTAAAGGAACTGACCAATATGGCACATTGAACTGGGCCAAAGAAAAAGAACAATTAGACAAAATTGATGCCTTATATGAAAGCTACAATAAAACAACAGACGAAACCAAACGCAAAGTAATCTATCATTTGATTGACAGTGTATCTGGTGTAGCTTCTAGCTTTGCCATAGCGAATGAATACGACAAAATGATGCAAGTAATTGGTGCACAAGGAACCAATGCATTTACCTCTTTAGAACAAACAGTATATGTAAACGACATTCCTGAAAACAACCTCAGCAAATGGATTCAAATAGAGGCTGAGCGTTTTAGAAACCCAATTCTTCGTTTGTTCCATACTGAATTAGAAGCCGTATATGAAGAAAAAAATATTTCATTAGACAACGATTCAAGAAAAACATTTGAACAAGTATTAAAAGGCTTGTTTAAAAACCATCCATACGGAACCCAAACAACCATTGGCACTGTTGAACATTTAAAGAATCCTTCTTTGATTAAAATCAGAAACTACTACAATGCATATTATGTGCCTAATAACATGGCCATCATTATTGCAGGAGACTTTAACCCAGATAAAGCCATTGAACAAATTGATGCCAATTTTGGTTACATGACACCCAAACAAGTACCTGCTTTTAGTTTTACGCCGGAACCATTGGGCAACCCCGCTCAAACTTATTCAGTATATGGCCCTGATGCTGAAAACACAATGATAGGTTTCAGGTTACCCGGTGCCGGCACCAAAGAAGCATTGATGTTACAATTGGTTGATATGCTTTTGGCCAACTCAAAAGCCGGGTTAATCGATTTAAATTTAATCAAAAAACAAGCTTTATTGAGTGCAGAATCTTCTACTTGGATCAACAAAGATTATTCGCTGTTATTTTTAAGTGGCAAACCTAAAAAGAACCAAAGTTTAGAAGCAGTCAAACAATTGTTACTCGACCAATTAGAAGAAATTAAAAAAGGCAATATCAATGACGATATGCTCAAAGCAATTATTGCCAATATAAAAGTTTATAAAATACAAGAAAGAGAAAGTAACAGTGGCCGAGCTTACGCCATGTTAGATGCATTTACCCTTGACAGAAAATGGCAGGATGTCTGTAAAGAAATTGCTGATTTGAGTACCATTAAAAAAGAAGAACTGGTAGCGTTTGCCAATAAATGGTTGAGCAACGACTATGTAATTGTTTACAAGCGAATTGGTGAAGACAAAGACATTCAAAAAATTGCCAAACCAACCATTACTCCAGTTGAAGTAAACAGGAATGATGAATCTACATTTCTCCAAGCAATCAATAACAAACCTGCACCCCAAATTAAACCACGTTTTGTAGACTTTTCAAAAGATTTGAGTATCAAAGGCAATACCTATTATGTTCAAAACAAAGACAATGATTTGTTCCAATTGTACTATGTCATAGACATGGGAAAATACCATGATTTAAAATTGCCATTAGCTATGAACATGTTACAATTCTTAGGAACAGACAAATACAGTGCCGAAGAAATTAGCAAAGAATTTTTCAGATTGGCTTGCAGTTTTAAAGTAAATGTGGGCACAGAACAAGCTTATGTAACACTTGAAGGGCTCAACGAAAATTACGATGAAGCTGTGCGTTTGTTTGAACATTTATTAGCCAATGCAAAACCTGATCAACAAGCATTGAACCAGTTGGTAGACAGAATTCTAAAGGGCAAGGAAGATGCCAAGAAAAACAAGAGTACCATTTTTAGAGCCGCCTTACAAAGCTATGCAGTATATGGAAGTAAAAATCCGTTCAAACATGAATTGTCAGCAACAGAACTTAAAAATTTAACCGCTACCGAATTGGTAAAAAGCATCCATCAGTTAACGGCTTACCCTCATAAAATTTGGTATTTTGGCCCATTGAAATTGGCCGATTTCGAAACCAAAATGAAAACGTTACATCCTGTTCCTAAAAAACAATTGCGCATCCCCAACCCTGTAGTATTTACAAGAAATCAAACTACACAAAACCAAGTACTATTTGTGAATTACGACATGGTTCAGGCCGAGATTTTATGGTACAACAATTCAAATATTGCATACGATTCTAGCAGAACTCCAATAGTAACTTTGTTCAATGAATATTTTGGTGGAGGCATGTCTTCAGTGGTTTTCCAAACCATTCGTGAAAGTAAAGCCCTAGCCTACTCTACTTATTCGAGGTATTCGCAACCAACCAAAAAAGCAGATCCATATACCACTACAGCTTATGTTGGCACCCAAGCCGATAAGTTAAACGATGCTGTAGGCGCCATGAATGAGTTGCTTCAGAATTTACCTCCTAACCAAAACATGTTCGATGCGGCAAAAGCAGCCATCTCCAATAATATAGAAACAGAGCGTACCAATGATGCTGACATCATATTTGCTTATGCTGCCAACCAAAAACTAGGTCTTACTTCGGACATCAATCAATTGATTTATGAGAACTTGCCTAAATTAAAATTAACTGATTTGGAAAGTTTCCATCAAAACAATTACAAAAACAAACCTTACACCTATTGCGTTATGGGTTCTGCTGATAAGATTAAAATGTCAGACTTAGAAAAATATGGCAAAGTAACAGCGGTAACTTTGGAAGAAATATTCGGGTATTAATACAATGGAATTAAACAATAAAGTTGCAGTAGTAACTGGTGTAAGCAAAGGAATTGGATTGGCTTTGTGTCAATTGTTAACCAATGCCGGCGTAAAAGTTTATGGCCTAGGTAGAACACAAAATTCGGAACTGCATGTTCCGAATTTTGTGTTCATTCAAACTGATGTAAGAGATTACCAATCAGTTGTTCAGGCATTTGAACAAATTTTTCAAAAAGAAAACGCCATACATATTTTAATCAACAATGCCGGATTGGGTTATTTTGGAAACTTAGAAGACATAGACCTAGCGCATTGGAATGAAATGATGCAAACCAACGTAAATGGTATTTTTTATTGTTGCAAACAAGTCATTCCTGCAATGAAACAAAATGGCATTGGCCATATTGTAAATATTGCTTCAACTGCCGCATTAGAGGGGATGCCTCAAGTAAGTGCCTATTGTGCCAGTAAATGGGCTGTCAAAGGTTTGAGCGAAAGCTTATTCAGAGAATTAAGAGATTTCAAAATTAAAGTTACCTGCATCTATCCTGGTTCTACAAAAACCGACTTTTTCAGAAACAGCCCAGGTATTCAGCCGCATGATTACATGCTCATGCCAGAAGATGTGGCTCTGAGTATTGTTCAGGCACTTCAAATGCCAGATAATTTCCATACGGTAAACCTCGA
>CANHRW010000129.1 GCA_947462865.1 Bacteroidota bacterium
CTCAAGCAATTATGGTTTCAAAGACAGAGTAGGAGCTTATCAAATTGCTACTGGTGTGCGAACATCTGCTACAGACAGTGCTTTGAAAGAAATCATGATGGAAGTAAACCAATATGCTCAAAGTGGCATAACAGATGAAGAAATCAAGTTCATGAAAAATTCAATCACACAAAGTGATGCTTTAAGGTACGAAACTACTTTCCAAAAAGCTGGATTTTTGAACCGATTGGTTGAATTCGATTTACCTAAAGATTATATCAAACAACAAAACGACATTTTAAATGCATTGACCAAAGAAGAAATTAACCAATTGGCTAAGGAAATTTTGCAATCAGATAAAATGACCATTTTAGTTGTTGGTGACAAAGACAAAATCAAAGCTAACTTAGAAAAATTAGGCTACAAAACTGTTGATTACAAAGAAGTTGAAGTAGCAACTCAAGAAAGAAACTAAGTTTCAATAGCATATTCATTTGAAAAGAGGTGCAATTCTGTTGCACCTCTTTTTTTGTATCCATACTAATTGATTACATTTGTTTAAATATTTCCGATTCATGAAAAAATTGATTTTGGCACTATTGATTGGTGCCGCATTCAGCTCATCAGCTCAAAAAAACAAGGTAGAATCAGCAGCACTTTACCTGAGAAACAGTGAAATGGAAGATGCCAAAAATGCCATTAATTTGGCCGTTGAGCATCCCGATACCAAAACTGATCCAAAAGCCTGGTTCTATTATGCTGCCATTTACGATACCATCTACAGAAACCCAGCTTACAACAATTTAGCGGATCAAGATTTGGCTGAAAAATTTTATACTGCTTGTAAAAAATGTATTGAATACGATAGCAAAGAGCGCTACAGCTACTATTGCAAAGACCAAGGAATTATCAATTCTGCATTCATGACCTATTCAAAAGGCATTTCAGCTTATGAAGCAAAAGACTTCAAAAACGCTATTAAATACTACCAAATGGCCTTGGATGTCATTCCAATGGATAAAAACGGAGACCTAAAGAAGAACAATTTGTCCGAGAAAAATGTGTATTTGTATATGGCCTATGCAGCCATCCAAGACAAAGACAATGTGAAGACCAAACTTTATTTGCAAAAGTTAATGGACCTCAATTACGAAGACCATATCATTTACATGCAAATGGTGAATATCTACTTAGATGAGAAAGACACGGCTACAGCCATGAAGTTTTTAGAATCTGCTCGCCAGAAATTCCCAACTGAAAAAGACCTCATTAACCAAGAGTTGAACATTTATATTACTCAAGGAAAACAAGATTTGTTGCTTGAGAAAATCAATTCCGCCATTGAATTGAACCCTGAAGACTTCCAATTGATTTATGTAAGAGGTAATGTATTTGACAACATTGCCAGTGATGAGGTAAAAAAAGCAAAACTTCTGAAAGACAGTATTACTATTTACAATAAAAAGAAGCAAGTTGCTAAAGCACAAACTGCGGGTAAATTAGCTGAATTAGCTGCTTCAAATGCCAAATCGAATGTTAAAAAGGCCGAGGCTGATTACTTAAAAGTATTGGAATTGAACCCTGATTACATTGATGCCTATTTCAATTTAGGGGCAATGAGCAATAACAGAAGTTCTGAAATTGTAGAAAAAATTAACAATATTACAGCCTCAACCCAAACTGAGTACGACAAAAAATACAAACCATTGAAAGACCGCCAAGATTCTATTTTAAAAGTATCATTGGGTTATTTCAATTCAGCTTTGGCATTGGCAGAAAACAAAAAAGATGATACACCTGAAGCCAAAAAAGAAAAGAATGCTTATTTGAGAGATATCTTGTATTCTATCCAACAGGTATATGCCAACTTAGGTGACGAAAAGAAAACCATCGAAACTAAAAAGAGAAGAGAAGCCATTGAAGATTAAACATATTCAATTGTATAAAAAGAAAGCCCGAACATGCGTTCGGGCTTTCTTTTTGGCATCAGCCTTGGTGCGGCCTCAGTTGTATGATGACCATTTTAGAGGTGGGTGTATTGCTTTTGTCTGCAACACTTTGAATAGGTACCAATACATTGGCTTCTGGAAAATAAGTTGCAGTACATGCATGTGGAATATTGAATTCAACGACTATAAATTTGCGTGCAATTCTCTCAGTTCCTCCATCGGTGTTGATCAAATCAACCAAATCACCAACTTTGTATCCTAATTTTTGGCAATCAGCAGGGTTCATAAAAATAACCCTTCTTTCATTAAAAACACCACGGTAACGGTCGTCTAAACCATAAATGGTGGTATTGAATTGGTCGTGGCTGCGAATGGTCATCATCATCAATTCATTTTCTTTTAACTGTATGTGGTTGAGTTTTCCAATTACAAAATGAGCCTTTTGACTACTCAATACATTGAATTTTCCTTCTCTAGCCGAGTTGGGCAAATAAAAACCACCCGGTTCTCTAACCCTCTCATTGTAATTGGTGAAGCCAGGAATGGTAAGTTCAATATCTGCTCTTATATGATCGTAATGTTGCAAGTATTTATCCCATTTCACCGGACCATGATTGCCAAATAATTTCAAAGCCAATTCTGCAACTATAACAGGCTCACTTTTGAGCAGTGTGGAAACTGGCTTTAAATTCCCTTGCGATTTTTGAATCACACCCATTGAATTCTCACAGCTGATAAATTGAGGTTCATTGTTCAACATATCCATATCACTTCGGCTCAAACAAGGCAATATGATGGCTTCTTCGCCCGTAACCAAATGACTTCTATTTAATTTGGTAGAAACCTGTACCGTTAATTTACATTTTTCGAGGGCTTGAGCTGTATAGTTGGTATCAGGGGTGGCACTTAAAAAATTACCCCCCATGGCCATAAATACTTTTACCTTATTTTGGTGCATGGCATGAATGGCCTCTACCACATCGTAGCCATGCTCTTGAGGAGGAGTAAACCCGAATGTTTTGTTAATTTGACTTAAAAAAGCAGGGGAGGGTTTCTCATAAATTCCCATAGTTCTATCACCTTGTACATTGCTATGCCCCCTTACCGGACAAGTTCCAGCACCGGGCTTGCCAATGCTGCCTTTTAAAAGTAATATATTCACAACTTCCTGAATGGTTTCAACTGCATTTTTGTGTTGCGTTAAACCCATTGCCCAACAAGCAATGATTTTTTTACCTTGTTTTAAATAGTTAGCGGCTGCTTCAATTTGAGCCAGTTCTATGCCCGAATCAATAGCCAGCTGAGTAATGTCTTCATTTAAAATTGCTGTTTTCCAGTCTTCAAAACCAACCGTATTTGCCTGTATAAAATCAGTATCAATGATTTCAGGGTTTGTTTTAGATGCTTCCAATAACAATTGAGACAAGGCTTTCAATAGTGCCATATCACCATTGAGTTTCACCTGTAAAAACAAATCAGTCAACTTTGATTTAATACCCATCACACCTTTTAAAGTTTGTGGGTTATTGAACGCAACCAAACCTGTTTCTGGCAATGGATTGATTGAAATAATTGTACACCCATTGGCTTTTGCTTTTTGCAAAGCACTCAACATACGTGGGTGATTGGTTCCCGGATTTTGACCAATGATCAGGATTACATCAGCAATGTAAAAATCTTCCAGGGTTACTGAACCCTTTCCAATTCCTAGCGATTCACTCAATGCGACACCACTTGATTCATGACACATATTGCTGCAATCAGGTAAATTATTGGTTCCAAATTGCCTAACCAATAACTGGTAAAGAAAGGCAGCTTCGTTACTGGTTCTTCCAGAAGTATAAAAAACCGATTCGTCTGGATTGTCTAATGCATTGAGTGCATTGGCAATTTTTTCAAAAGCATTTTCCCAGCCAATTGGTGTGTAATGAGTAGCACCTTTTGCCAAATACATGGGTTGTGCAATGCGTCCTTTTTTACCTATTTCATAATCGTTTAATTGAGACAATGTTGCCAATGAATACTTTGCAAAAAAATCAGGCCCTAATTTTTTGGTCGTTGCTTCTTCAGCAATTGCTTTAGCACCATTTTCGCAATACTCAGCAACTGCAGAGCGGTCATCATCAGGATCAGGCCATGCACAACCAGGGCAATCAAATCCTGACTTTTGATTCAATTTAGCCAATGCTTTAAAACCACGTACAGGATCCATTTCATTCAAAACATGTTGAACGGCGTGTACAACTCCTGGTATACCAGCTGCAGCTTGTTTAGGTGGAGTTAATTTTAGATCAATTAAAGTTTCCGGATTTTCCGGATTCACGGCCAATTGTTTCTTTTTCATGGCATTTGTTTTAACAAGGGCCGTTGGGGTTTGGATAATTATCTGATTGGTCTTCAAAAGTATTGTCTAAGCAAACAAAATCTTTTTCAACCAACAGAAACAATTTGGTGCCATTTCTTAGGTCGTATTCGTGTTGGAAACCAACCAAGTCTGTATCAGTCCATTCTTTGGCGATTGAAGGAGGCACACCAATGCTAATGGTTGCACCATTAAAAAATGCTGTTACTGTAGGTTGATTGACAACTTTTAACACATAACTAAACATCGAATTTCCAAAATCGGTAAATTCTTCAATGTATTTATCTTGTTTAAATTCTTCAACTTCTGATTTGCTTAATCGGTAACGGATTGAGTTTCCTTTGATTCTAATTTTCATTCATTATTAACTATGTATTCAAAGTAAAGCATTTGAATCTAAACATCATCCACAATACCAACCAGTACTAAAATATTCTATACAACAACTCTATTCAATGGTTCCTTTTACCTTATAATTAATATTATGTTAAATAGTAATAAACTCATATTCTATAACTTAGGCAGTTTTAAGCGGGTAAATTCTCCTACTCAAACAAATAAGAATAAAAAATAAATTCAATAATGACTCCATACACTTCCCCCATTTCTTTCATCAAAATAAAAATTAAACGAAAAAATAGTGATGCATACACATTGCAAAATCATCTTTATTAGAAATCAAAAGTTTATTTCATTTTACATAAGCATTTGCGGCAATTCGGATTTATATTGCTCTTGAATTGTTAAATATGAATTCAATTTCAACACAACAAAAACATACATCTATACAATTAACAGCCTTATGGGCGTTTGCTGAATCTGGTTTGGGTGGTTTGATGCATGCATTCAAGATTCCCTTTACAGGTATTTTTGTAGGCGGTATGGCCGTATTGATGTTGATTTTACTTGCTCATCAATCTACATTTAAAATAATTGTACAAACAACCCTATTGGTAATGCTGGTTAAATTAATTGCAAGTCCTCAATCACCGCCTCCTGCATATTTGGCAGTTGCCTTTCAAGGATTTTCTGCTGCAATTATTTATCAATTGATTCCACATAAAACTACTGCTACTTTGTTATTTTCTATTTTAGCCATGATGGAATCAGCGTTACAAAAAGTCATTGTCACCACTTTGATTTACGGCAAAGCATTTTGGCAAGCCATTGATTTGTTTTCAGCCTCAGTTTTAAAAGAAATGGGTGCCATATCAGATTTCAAGCTAAGCTGGTGGCTCATTTGTGGCTATTGCGCCATTTACTTTATATGGGGTATTGTCATTGGATTTTGGGGTTTGTCTATCCAAATTAGAAAAGAAAAAACAGGTTCAGAACTTCTCAAATTTATAGCTGAAAATCAAATTCAAATACCCATCCAATCATCAAATAATTCTAAGAAAGTAAAAAGACCAATTTTATCATATTTATCTTTTTTTGTGATACTTGGTATGCTAATTACTTTTTATGTTACAGGATTCAAAAGTAAAGAACTGCTTTATGTTTTATTGAGGAGTTTGTTTGCGTTGGTTATACTTATATTCATTATCAATCCAATAATCAAACACCTTTTATTAAAATGGTCTGAAAAGCAATCCGAACAAAGAAAAAACGAACTCAATCAGATATTGAATCAATTACCAGTTA
>CANHRW010000130.1 GCA_947462865.1 Bacteroidota bacterium
GGCAGCGTTATCAAAGCCGCCCCACCAAGAATTGGGCATGCAATGTTCACGGGCATAACAGTCGCCTTCAGCAGCAGCAGTGCCACATTGGTTGGTGTATATTTTAAAATAGTAATTGGGCGTACTTCCAGGTTTGTCAGAATACATATCCCACAAAAACGAGTCGAGCGGAGCGGGTCTTAAATCGGTATAAGCATAAGCATTCCAAACATCAAAAGCGGTACTGGTATAGGGCAACTTCACATGCCCTGTTTTGGCTATGTCTCTTAAACTTACTTTTAAGGTATTGCCTGTTTTACCAATGGCATTGTTGTAAAAATTGCTCGGAATTTGTGCGATACTGGTCGAATAAATCGTCAGTAAAAGACCAAATATGAGAAACCTAAATTGAAAATGTTTAAACATAAAAAACGGTTTAGACACCTGCCTTGGGGCCTAAACAGGTGGTTTTCTTGCTAAAGAATTGCTATTTGGTAAAGAAATCACCCAATGTTTAAAGCAGTCAAGCCATACCAAAAGTGTAAGCACTTTTAAGCTAAATTGATTCCTTTAAACGATTGTTTGATTGGGTAGAAAGCTGTTTCTATAAAGGGTTGTTACTCGAACAGCTGATGTTTCTTTGGAAATACTAAGGTACTACTTTTATAGTAATTTTAAATAATTATCAAAATTAATAATTAGTGCTTTTATAAATGATTATAAATAGCGTTGATCAGCCGTTTGACTTGTTAATGAAACAATATAATTGAGTGGCTATATTGAGTAGATTAGCTGATTAACACAAACTAAAGGGAGTTATGAGTTCAAATTTAAACCCCAATGGTAACTCATTTGCCATTATTAGTATCCATTTGTTAAATCACACCAACCGAAACGCACGCTTCGTTTGTTCTATCTCACTATGACTGATTCCAAGCTTCTTGGCAACGGTGCGCCAGTGAGAAATTTCTTGACGCATTTCCTTTAAGATACTCTCTGCTCGATCACTTTTCAATTGATAGAAATGTGCGGTTTCTAAAGCTAAAGAGATGTCCAAATCATTGCTGTTTTCAGAAATATTCAAAGTTAAACCAGTACCCATTTCGTTAGGATTCATATCATAAGCTGGAGATAAACGCCACCCAGTATCAGTGAGTATAAACCCATGATTTCGCAAATGGTCGTCAGTGTTTGATACCAAAATATTAAATACCATTCGTCGCCACAATTGTTCTAGATCTTCTTTTGCTTCAGGACAATTTTGCATGATAAAACCAACCAAATCAAGGTATCCAACACCTTCTAAATGATCAGCTCCATCTTGTAGTCCCAACAAAGTCATTGCCGATGCAAAATGAATTCGTATTTGGTTATTAGTCCTATCGAATCGTTTGGATAAAAATGTTTGGTGCTTGTCCGAATATTTTTGCAAGCGCGCCTCCGAAACATGAATACCACATGCTTTGGCTAATTCATGCAATACCATTTCCCAAGCACCCGCATTTTTTTCATCTCTTGAACTTGGAAATTTTGCAATCCATAAATGTCCTTTATCATCTATCACACTGGCTTTGGGTCTTGCACCGCCTAATGAAGATCCTGGATCTATCAACACACTCAACCATTGAGCATACTCAGGGTCGTTTATGGCATCATCACGTTCAAGCTGCAAACTAGCATGCGCTAGTTCACGAAGTGAAGTCCATGGTGGCGTTGCCATTTTCTTCTGATCATTCATGAAAGGCCCATCTTCACTCAATTTAAATCGCACTCCACCCATTCTATGTCCGTCAAAAACACCCAATAAAAAATCACTTTCAAAAAGCGTTTTTTCTTCTCTACCTTCTTCCTTTGCTTGCCATGCTTCTCTTCTTCGCATCAATAACCTACCCCAACGATCGGGTGATGAATCAAGGAATATTCCGAAGTTGTTTTTCTCTTCAGCCAAATATTGTTTTCCCTTGTAAAACCCTAAATGCGGATCCAAGAGTAAAATCGGGTTTTGATGATTCACCCAAGTCTCTGTGTATTCAAATGAAAAGACTTCCTTTCCACGAACGCGTTGTGAAGTCAAAAAACCCATCAATTGAGCTTCTTCTAAGAATTCCCAATCTGCATAAACCCATATTTTAAGTGCATTAGACTTCATTACTTTTTCTTTGATTTAGGTGCGCGCTTATTGTTTACAATTCCAGCATCTTGCAATTTTCTTCCTAAAGGATCAGCTGCTGCAACTTGGGTTAAATCTTTTTCTAACCCCAATACAAAGAGTACTTGCAAATAGCTCCCAATAGCGACCGTAGGGCTACCTTGTTCTATATTATAGATGGTTTTTCTGCCTATCCCTGTGCGCTCAGCAATTTGATCTGCGCTCAATTTTCGGCGCAAGCGAGCTAATTGAATATGTTCACCTAAATCTTTTAAAATCTTCAAGTTTTTAGGCAATATAGCTGGTGCTGTCTTCATATAACTTGTCTTATAAAGGACAAATATATACTATTTTATCCGTTTTATGACAAGTTATTTTTATTTTAAAATTTTAGAACTTCATATTCTGCATGAATTTTTCCAATTTTTTCCTTCAATTTAGATAGGATATTTTTTATAAGCCAGGAAACTAATAACTTAGTATTATTATGAATGAAACTAATAGCATGGTAAAATACTCCTAAAATTCAACAACAAGGATAGCGCTCTTCTGAGTTCGTTAATCCATTGATATCAAAACCTTTCTAAAAATCCCAACTACTCTCAAGTTTTGGGTTTCTTCATTGCGAAGTACAATAGGCTCGTATGCCATTGTTGATTTTGGCAATAGTTGAATCTCCAAATGCTCAAATGATTCCTCAGAAATCACTTTCTTGCTGCGATACTCCTTCACCGTATAATTCGATCCAAAATCTGAATCTTTGAAATCCGTTAATTCCACCAGCGTTATTAACCCATTGCGCGATCCATGTTGGTATCGCTCAAACAAACAAATCGATCCATTGGGAATGATTTTATTCATGGACTCCCCAACAACCTTACATGCAAAAAAATCGTTCTTATTCTTTAATTGCGATTCCAATTCAATAAACTGTAACGATTCAACCTTTTGAATTCCACTAAATAACCCTGCCGCAATTTTTAAATCGTAAAAAGGAATTGTGAATGAATTCGGTTCATCCAATATCCGCAAAGAAACGGAATTATTAGCCGCCTCAAAAGTTCTAAAATAGCCTTTTAAATACTTGCGCATTCCTTGATTACAAGCATATATAAAAGTTCCTTTCATCCCCCTTAGCATAATGGTTCTGTAAATATTGATTATAAAATTATGAAGAACGTCATAGTCTGTAATGGTATTTTTACCAGCCTTATCCTTATAATTTTCCTTTATCACAATTAATTTCTGCTTCTCAAAATCATAATCAATCTCAGGCCCAATAATTACACCTGTATAATTCAAATCATAGCCCTGGGTTGTGTGAATACAGCCCACTTCATTAACCGCATTTACAGAATTCACCCAATCAATTGCCAAACTGTTCCATCGTAATTTTACATTCTGAATCTCAATATCAAAAGCTAATTTATCCTTCTTCGACTTCCATTCCCAAGCATATCCTGCCACTATTCTAGACAAACCATCCATTTTATCTTTCCTACCAATCGCTTCTACCATATCCTGAATATTATCATAAAATAAGCATTCATATTCGGGTGACTGATATGCTGAACCAGAGGCAATTTTGCCACTAAAAACATCATTCAGCAAATTCACATATTCATTTCCACCTTTGCAACGGAACTGTGTTTTCAAAACTTCAATTCTCGTATATTCACTTTGCTCTAATGCATCAAATCTTTCACGCAACACATCTGATGGTTTCACACTTTGATTGCGGTCATAAAACAACAACAACTTATTCGATTGTTTAATTAACCAATCCAACTCAGATGCTTTTGAATGATCAAAACCTAATTGAGTACATATTTTATCAAATGGTTTAAAATAAGGTCCCAAATTAACCCTTCTCCTCAATCGATGTGCCTCATCAACAATCACCAAATCATATTTTCTTTTCGCCAAATCAGACGGTCCTATTACCATATTCGGCGATAATCCTTGAATATTTTTAAAAACCCTAGAAATGGTTTTTCTAAACGATGCCATGGGGATGCACAAAGCCATTTCCAAGTCGCCATAATGCAATCTTACTTGTTTCAGCAAATCAAACAACTCCTCATCTTGCTCATCAAAATCAGCGAAATTAAAATCATCTAAGTTTGTTTTGAGCAATTTGAATAAAAATATCGCTAAAATAGACTTTCCAGTACCAGCCCCTCCTTGTATCAAACTTACTTTATTACCTTTATCAAGCAGGCATTCCAAAATCAATTTCAAACTTGTAACTTGCTCAGCAGACAGAGATTTGTAAGGCGAATATTTAAACAAATCAGAATTACTAATATGTTCCAATGAATGCCTAGCAACCCCCAAAGTCCTCAACTCACTCCATATATCTGTGAATAAGTTCCAATACTCCTGTTTCTGATAATAGCGATGGTTGGCAATTCCCAAATTGCAATTCTTCAATTGATATTGCCCATCGGCATTAATGTATCTTATTAAATTCGACTCAAGGTCCAAAGTGGCCGATTTATTAAAGAGCTCGCTGAGTATCAAGCTCACAGAGGTAAGTTCCTTTTTATTGAGCGATTTAGAATGAGCGCGCATTCTTTTTATGACATCGGTCGTTTCCCCTACATATGCGCTTTTATTTTTATTATTATTTAAAAAATAAACTAACGGCCAAGAAACAAAATCTCTATGATTTCGGTTGATTTCAGACTCTAATTCGGAATCAAAATTATAATTAGAAATTGTAAACTGTTTGCCCATCTACAAAGAATTGTATTTATCGGCTTTTCCTTTAGATTTTTCAACCGGATATTTAGCAGCATTTTTAGCAATCTTTGAATCAATAATCGTAGTAAAATCTAAATTATAATGATTCATGAGTAAAAGCGCATATGAAAACACATCAGCCAATTCTTCTTTAACTTTCTCTATATCAGCATTTTCAGACGATTTCCATAAGTATAATTCCAACAATTCATTGGCTTCAATAGACAGTGCGATTGACAAATCCTTAGGATTATGAAATTGCTCCCAATCTCTTTCATTTCTGAATTGAATAAGCTTCTGAACGGTATCTTTTATATCCTCTGTCATTCATCAAATTTAATGAATTTGTATGAGTTTTACTTTCCGATACAAAACTTGCTAAAAATATTCCCCAGCAAGTCGTCAGTAGTAATTTCACCAGTTATTTCACCTAAATGGTGCAGGGCTTTGCGAATGTCAAAGGCCAAGAGCTCTCCACTCCTACCCATTTCCATTGAATGAATTACCGCTTGCAAGGCATTGCGGGCATGTGTAAGGGCTTCAAAATGCCTGAGGTTGGTAACCAATACATCGTTCTTCACTTGCGCTTTGTTGACAATGTCTAACAGGGCTTTTTCTAAATGGGCTAAACCCAATTTTTCTTTGCTTGAAATAGCAACCAAACCAGGTATGCTTTCAAACAAAGGAGCATTGCTGAGCAAATCAATTTTATTGGCTACAGGAACCACAACGGCTTGTAAATTGTTGAAGCTTTGCAATTCAGCTTGCAAGCTTTCTAAACTTGTAGAAGCGGCATCAAACACATACAATACAATGCTGGCTTGTTGAATGCGCTCCATGGTTTTTTCTATACCCATGTTTTCAATAATATCGGCACTCCCCTCTCTAATTCCTGCTGTATCAATGAGTCGGAACAATATCCCTTCTATGACAAAACCTTCTTCTATGACATCACGAGTGGTTCCAGCAATGTCACTTACCA
>CANHRW010000131.1 GCA_947462865.1 Bacteroidota bacterium
CATCTGTTCAGGTGGTGATCCTGTAGCATTTGCATCAACAGTTACAGGATCTGCGACTGGAACACTTTCGTATCAATGGCAGTACTCAACGGATAATGTGACATGGGTTAATGTTCCCTCATCTCCTTCTGGAACCGGTGTAAATTACAACGCTGGTCCTTTGAGTACAACAACGTATTTCCGAAGACAAACATTGAGCACGCTTAATGGGTTTATTTGTTCAGCAAGCAGTAATACACTAACTGTTTCTGTAAATCAAGTGGATGCTGGTGTCATTGGTGCTGATCAAACCTTATGCAGTGGCGGAACACCGTCTACCTTATCCTATCTTTCTGTTCCATCTGGATCAGGCACCTTATCGTATCAGTGGCAATATTCCAACAATGGAACAACTTGGAACATTATTACTGGTGGAACAGGTGCGTCTCTAACTTCTGCTCAAATGGGGGCCTTGACAGCTACAAGGTATTATCATGTTATTGTAACAAGTTCTTTCAATGGTGTAGTATGCACATCCACGTCAAATGTGGTAACGATTTCAATAAATGCAATTAGTTCTGGAGTTATAGGGTCAAATCAAACTGTATGCGTTTACAGCGACCCATCAAGTTTAACTTTTACCACGGCACCAGCTGTTTCTGGTAATTTGACTTATCAATGGCAATACTCAAACGATAACACGAATTGGGCAGATCTTTCTGGTGGATCCTTGAGTTCCTATGATCCGGCGAGTTTATCTCTTACAACCTATTATCATGCAATCGTCACATCCACATTAAATGGAATCAACTGTTCAGCAACAACGAATTCAGTTACTATTACCGTAAATGCATTTAATCCAGGCACGATAGGTAGCGATCAAACGATCTGTCCGGGAGGTATTCCGGCTACTTTTACATCAATGAGCGCCCCATCAGGAACAGGTACATTCTCCTATCAGTGGCAATCTTCCTCGGATAATTCAGTCTGGCCCAATAATAATAATATTTCAGGTGCAACCGCGGCTACATATAGCGCAACCTCAGGTATCTCTGTAATTACCTATTATCGAAGAATTACCAATCATACTGCAAACGGAATAACTTGTTCTTTACCCACAAATATTGTTACAATTTCTCTCCCTTCTGCCGGTTCGGTGAGTTCGTCACAAACAATCTGTTCAGGAAGTTTGCCTTCATCTTTAGCTGTAGTAGGAGCAACTGGAACTCCATTATGGCAAACATCAACAAACGGCACCTCATGGAGCTCTACCGGTATAACTGGAACCACCTTATCGTCATCTCAAATAGGTGCTTTGTCGATCTCTTGTTATTACAGAGTCATCATTTCTGGTGTGACGTGTTCGCCAAGTATAGTTAGCAACTCTGTTTTAATAACCGTTTTAACATCACCCACAATTAATGCAGGCAATGATCAAGCTATATGTTATGGTAATTCAGTTACGCTTTCAGCCTCAGGTGGCACCTCTTATTCTTGGAATAACGGAGTAACGAATAATGCACCATTTATTCCTGTTTCAACACTAAATTATACGGTAACAGGGACAGCTTCAAATGGATGTACAAATACGGATCAGGTACTTGTCACCGTTAATCCAACTCAAAACGTTTCAATTATAAATAATAACCCTGGGTTAATTTGTCAAGGACAATCATTTACACTTAGTTCATCTATTTCTTCAGGTGTATCCTATCAATGGTTACGAAATGGAATTCCTATTACTGGTGAAAACAGTTCCATTTACTCTGGCACACTTTCCGGGTCTTATACACTTGTTATAACAACCTCACTTGGTTGCAGTTCAACACCAGCACCTGTGAGTATAACTATTACACCCCTACCTACAGTTTCTGCCGGCGCAGATCAAGAAATTTGTGAGGGTAGTTTGGTCACTTTAACAGGTTCTGGAGCATCGAATTATTCTTGGAACAACGGTGTAAATGATGGAGTTGCGTTTATTCCAACAAGCACAACAACCTACACGGTATCAACCACGGCAAGCACGGGTTGCATTGGTACAGATCAAGTAGTTGTAACTGTGCATTATCCCACGACTTCTGTGATCAATACTACAAGTATGGGTGATTATTATTTAAACGGGACTCTTTATTCACAAAACGGAACCTACACTCAAAACACCCTTAATCAGTTCGGATGTGACAGTACTATAACATTGAATTTAACGATTGTTTATGCAGGGGTTATTGACTTTGAGAAGCTTAGCGGGTTTTCTATATACCCAAACCCATCATCTGATGGATATTTTATTATTAAAAAGCCTCAAAATTTTGGAACTTATAAATTGCGCATACTTTCTAGTATTGGAAACGAATTATTTCATTTAGAACCTAATACAGAATTTATTGATTTATTTTCCCAACCAAGTGGAGTCTATTTATTGGAAATTCAATCTGAATCAAAAATTATCGTCATTAGATTGATCAAGTCAAGTTAGTAATTAGAAAAGTGTAACAACTTAAAAAATCAAAATTCTAGCCAAACGTTAAAAATCAAATTATTCCGGTTGCCGGTTCACGCTAACAGTTTAAAAAAAGGTCAAAGGCGGTCAAGTTAAAATCGGTGAGCAAAAACCAAATGATGGGTATTCAATTAGATGTATTAAGGAATAACTAAAATGATTTTAATTAAGAAAATTGGGGGAATCATCTATTTTATCCAATTAATAAGTACAGAATTCTTTTAATCGTATAATTTCAAAAATCACAAACATATTACAAGTGTTCCAAAACAAAAGCTTTTAAAAGTTTGATGTTTATTTTTTTGCTGAATTATTTAATAAAATTACCTTTGAAAGGTATATATAATATATATCCATTTTTTACCTTGACATCTAATTATATTTTGATTAAGACTACTGCCATTCACAAAAAAATCACTAAAATTTTAGTGCTCCTTATATTTTTGACAAAATCAAGTATTTTTTTTTCACAATGCTCAGGTATATCTGTTTCATTAGGTCAAGATCAGTTTTTTTGCACAAATCAATCCGTTAATCTTACAGCTGCAATTTCTGGAACATCAATCTCACCGAGTTCAATTTCGTGGTCGAATAACGGAAACCCATTGTCCGGAAGTAATACATTGTTAAATGTTAATTTAAACTCTCAAAATCAGGGTAATTATTCTGTTTCAATCAATGTAAATGGTTGTTCAATTCAAGATGAAATCAATTTAGCGATATTAAATCCAGGGTCAATTTCTTCGAATCAGACAATTTGTTCAAATAGCACTCCAAACTCTCTATCGAGCACAACAAATGCTTCGATTGCAAATGGTGGAATTATTTCATACCAATGGCAATCTTCTTTGGATAATTCAACTTGGACAAATATTTCGGGCGCAACTTTGTCCACTTATTCACCTTCAAGCCTATCTCAAGATACATATTATCGCAGAGTAGCCAATTTAGTAGTAAACAATCAAGTTCAATGTTCTTTAAACAGTAACATCGTTTTTATTGATGTAATTTCAGGTGTTTCAATAAATGCAGGAGCTGATATCTCCACTTGTGCTGGACAAACTGTGAGTTTTTCTCCTGCAATAAGTGGAGCCGGTAGCTATAGTGTGCAATATCAATGGGCCGGCCCTTCTGGTTACAACAGCTCAACTTATAATCCAACCATTTCAAACATTAACAATAATAATTCAGGCACATATACATTATTAGCTTCAATTGGAAATTGCACAGTTCAAGACAATTTATCATTGAATGTATATAACATTGGTATAACGAGTAACTCCTTTAATTCTACCAATTCACAACTTGTAAAATGTTTGAGTTCCCCCACTGCTTCAGGTGTAATTGGTGTTACTTTGGTTCTACCGTCAAATTTATCGGCTGTACAAAGTGTAACTATAAATTGGGGAGACGGTGCGCCTCAAACAATAGCTGCATCTAGTTATTCGGCCCTTCAAACACATAACTATCTACCTGGGTCGTATACATTAACAGTGACAATGACTTTGAATATAGGATGTTCTACTACAATCAGCTATCCTGTTTTTGTTGGTAGTTCACCTTCTCCAGCAACTTTGGCGTTATTTATTAATCAAGCGAATGGATGCGTGCCGCATTCTACAGATTATACATTTAATGTGCCAGCGTCAAATGTAAACGGAACAACTTATACGGTCGATTGGGGAGATGGATCGCCAACAGTTGTTTACACTCATCCAAATACACCAGCGACATTATCCCATGTATTTGATGAATCTTCATGTGGCAATTCAGTTACAATATCAGGGACTACTTACAACAATGTTTATCAACCATCAGTGATAACAATGAATCCATGTTCGGTACAGCCGCAACCATCAGCAGCTGGATTAATTTCCGTTGGCCTGCCTCCAGAAGCCTCCTTTACGATTAATAGATATACGATATGTCCTAATGGTATTGTTCAATTGAATAATACTTCAGATTTTGGTTTAACGATTCCTACAGCTACTGGTGCAAGTTGTGATAATACTGCACCTTATTATTGGACAATTACACCGGCTAATTCATCTGGAAATAATTTATGGTCGGTAACAAGTGGCAGTTTGGGTAATAATAATGGTTATCCAAACGACCAAACTATCTGGACCAATGGAACAATGACACCGAATATTCAATTTTATACTTCTGGAACTTATACAATCCAATTGAATGTGATGAATCCTTGTGGGTTGAGTACCTATTCAAAAACAATTTGTGTTATTCAGCCCCCTATTTGTTCAATCGTCAATAATAATTCAATTGGTTGTTCCCCACTAACTATTAATGTTTCAAGTAATTCAACATTGCCTTTGTGCGGAACAACTGCTATTCCTGTAACTTATAACTGGTCAGTTACTAACCCGCCTTCGTGCAGTGGTTGTTCTAGTTCTGTCGCTTCACCTGGTGCAAGTTCGACATCAATAATTTTAACAAATAACTCTAATTCAATTCAAACTTATACAATAAACTTATCGATTACTCCTCTCGATCCTATTACGAATCAACCACTTTCTAATCCTAGTTGTTCCACTAGTTGCTCAATAACTATGCAGGTGTATCCTAAAGTCCAAATAACTCCACTAACATCATGCAGTGGTGCATTAAATTGGAATTTATCCAACCAAGTTAATGTTCCATCAAATTTTACATGGCAAGCAACGAACAATAATAATGTTTCAGGAGAAACATCACAATTACAAAGTTCTAGCTCAATTAACGATTTATTGGTCAATACATCTACATCTTCACAGACTGTTACTTATACAATAAATGCATTGTCAGTTTCAGGAAGTTGCCCAGCAAGTGCAACATTCACAGCTGATTTAGCAGCACCATTAGTAATCCAACCTCTAACAAATCAAACAATTTGTGTTGGTGGGGGAATAAGTTCCCCTGGCCTAACTCTTGATTATACCGGTGGTAATGGAACTCCAACTTATTCATGGCAATTAAATTCAAACATCATTAACGGAGCTATTTCGAATATCTATAGCCCAACTTCCTTTTCCGCTGCCGGATCTTATGTTTATACTGGCACTGTTTCACTAGGGCAATCGGGATGCATTCAAACTGCAACCCAACAAGCGACAATCACTGTTGTTAATGACCCAACAATCAGTTTGCAGCCAATTGGGTCATCGTATTGTCAGAATGCGGCACCTGTGAGCGCATTGAGTGTTTCGGCAACAGGCGGGACAGGATCATTTTCATACCAATGGTATAGTAGTGCAACAAATACGACATCAGGTGGCGCAGCAATAAGCGGAGCTACAAGTTCGAGTTACACACCACCGGTGACGACTGTTGGAACAG
>CANHRW010000132.1 GCA_947462865.1 Bacteroidota bacterium
CCATAAAGGGTATAAAAATTGCTTACCCAAGCAATGCTGCCGACATGAAAGGTTTAATGAAAGCAGCTTATTACGATGGCAACCCCTGCATTATGCTTGAACACAAAGGGCTGTATTGGAGTAAAAATCCAGGAACTGAAAATGCCCGTTGCATAGAGCCAGATGCCGATTATATATTACCTTTTGGTAGTGCCAATATTGTACAAGAAGCAAGTGAAGAAGCCATTTTAATGGGTGAGTCTTGCTTGGTAGTCACCTATGGAATGGGAGTACATTGGGCTTTAGGTGCTGCTAAACAGCTTGATGGGAAAATTGAAATCTTAGACCTAAGGACCTTACAACCATTAGATGAAACCACAATTATGGAACGGGTTCAAATACATGGCAAATGTTTGGTATTAACTGAAGAGCCTTTATTGAATTCATTTGCTGAAAGTTTGGCTGCCAGGATAATGCAACAATGCTTTCAAAAATTGGATGCGCCAGTTGCAACACTAGGTGCACAAAATGTTCCGGCTATCCCGCTAAATACTGATTTAGAAGCCGCCATTTTACCCAATGTAGACAAACTAATTGTTACTTTGCAACATTTATTAAACACCTAAATAAAATACTAAAAAATAGGCCAATTTATCTAGAAACAATTTGGCAATCGGAGGAATAAACTGCAAATTTGTGCTTTCTCAATATTACCATGAGTCAAGAACAACCTGTAGGAAATTTAGCCAGCTTAGAACAAGCACAACAATTGGGTTTAAGGCCCGAGGAATTCGAAAAAATCAAAGAAATTTTGGGCAGAGTTCCAACATTTACTGAGTTGAGTATTTATTCAGTCATGTGGAGTGAACATTGTTCTTACAAGAATTCCATCATTTGGCTAAAAACCCTTCCCAAAGAAGGTGAAAAAATGCTTGCAAAAGCTGGAGAAGAAAATGCTGGTTTAATTGATATTGGAGATGGCCTTGCCTGCTGCTTTAAAATAGAATCTCATAACCACCCTTCTGCCATTGAGCCTTATCAAGGAGCAGCTACCGGAGTTGGAGGCATTAACAGAGATATTTTTTCAATGGGAGCCAGGCCCATCGCTCAATTAAACTCTTTACGATTTGGAAATATTCACAATGAACGAACCAAATGGTTGGTAAGAGGAGTTGTAAAAGGAATTGGCAATTATGGTAATGCCTTTGGAATTCCAACGGTTGGTGGCGAAGTATACTTTGACGATTGTTACCAAATTAACCCATTGGTCAATGCCATGAGTGTTGGGATTGCAAAAGTTGGACATACTGTTTCAGCCATAGCTGATGGACCAGGAAACCCTGTTTATATATTTGGATCGGCCACCGGAAAAGATGGCATTCATGGAGCCGCATTTGCATCAAAAGATATTACTGAAGATTCAGCCAAAGACTTACCATCTGTTCAGGTAGGTGATCCTTTTTGGGAGAAATTAATTCTCGAAGCAAGTATGGAATTACTGGAAACAGATGCCGTTGTTGGTATGCAAGACATGGGAGCTGCAGGTATTACTTGCTCAACCAGTGAAATGGCTGCTAAATCAAAAACAGGCATGAAAATTTGGCTAGATAAAGTTCCCATGCGTCAGGCAGATATGAAAGACTGGGAGATTTTATTGAGTGAAAGCCAAGAACGCATGTTGGTAATTGTTAAAAAAGGGCAAGAAAAAACAGTAGAAAAAATATTCGAAAAATGGGATTTAACGTATGCCATTATAGGCGAAGTGACCAATTCTGAACATGTTCAGTACTATATGAACAATGAACTTAGAGCCAATATTCCTGCAGAAAGTTTGGTGTTGGGTGGTGGCGCTCCAGTTTATGAAAGAGCCTATACTGAGCCTAAATATTTCAAAGACATTCAAGCTTATCAATTAGAAAACATAGCTGATTGTTCAATGGAAGAAGCAAAAGAAATTGCAAAATGGATCCTTGCGCAACCCAATATTGCCAGCAAAAAGTGGGTTTACAACCAATATGACAGCATGGTTGGAACCATTAATCAAAGTACCAACAAAGCATCTGATGCTGCTGTAGTAAAAGTAAAAGGTTCAGATAAATCAATTGCTATGACCGTTGATTGTAACAGCCGCTTTGTATACGCAGATCCATTTAAAGGAGGTATGATGGCAGTAGCAGAAGCAGCTAGAAATTTAGTGTGTACGGGGGCTGAACCAGCAGCTATTACCAATTGTTTAAACTTTGGAAACCCATACAATCCTGAAGTATATTACCAATTTGTATATGCCATTAAAGGTATGGGAGAGGCTTGTAGAAAGTTTGATACTCCTGTTACAGGTGGAAATGTGAGCTTCTACAATCAAAGTAGTGATGAAAACGCTGTTTTCCCTACACCTACCATAGGAATGGTTGGTTTAATTCCATCTGGAAGAAAACAAATGACACTTGACTTTAAAAAAGAAGGTGACCTCATTTATGTATTGGGTGAACAACACAATGAAATTAACAGTTCACAATACTTGGTGCATTACAAAAATATCAAACAAAGTCCCGCTCCATATTTTGACTTAGATCAAGAACACAAAATACAACAGGCATTATTGGCAGCCATTTCTCATCAATTGGTAGAGTCTGCTCATGATACGAGTGAGGGAGGGTTGTTTGTAGCACTTTTTGAATCTGCAAAACCAAATCAATTGGGTTTTCACATTCAGCAAAATAATGCACTCCGTAAAGATGCATACTTGTTTGGCGAAACACAAAGCCGAATTGTGGTTTCAGTTACACCGCTTAAAAAACAAGCTTTTGAAAACTTAATGGCTCAACAAGCAATAAAGTTTGATTGCGTTGGGTATGTCAGCAGTGGCAGTATTCAAATAAACAATGAGGGGTTTGGCTATACTGTTGATTATATGAATTTATATGAAAATAGTTTAGGGAATTTACTTGAATCATAACCTTTCGAAAATATAAAAATGGCACTTGATCAATTAGAAGAAGAAATCAAAACCGAAGAGAAAGAAATGAGCTTCTTCGACCATGTCGATGAATTAAGAAGCCATATCATGAAATCGGTGATTGCCATTTTTGTATGCGCAGTTGTTGTATTTTTTAACAAATACCTGTTGTTTGATGTGATCTTGTTTGGCCCAATGCATACCAATTTTTGGACCTACGAAATCATGTGTGAGCTATCAAATAAATTCATTGGAAACGATAGTTACTGTGTTAAAGAAATAGGCTTTGTACTATCCAATATTGATATCACTGGACAGTTTACGCAACATTTATTTATTTCTTTTGTAGGTGGAATTATTTTGGCATTTCCATTTGTGTTATGGCAGCTCTGGCGCTTTATTAAACCAGCCCTTAACGAAAAAGAAATCAATTATGCCAAGGGACTTGTGTTTTTTAGTTCCATGCTGTTCTTCACAGGTATTGCTTTTGGTTATTTTATATTATCACCGCTATCTATTCAGTTCCTAGGTTCATACCAAGTGAGCACTTTGGTAAGCAACGAAATTAATTTAGAGTCTTATGTGTCATTTATCTCTACTTTAACATTTGCTACAGGCATTATTTTTGAAATGCCCATATTGGTTTATTTCTTAACCAAAATAGGCATACTCGGAAGTCGTTTAATGAGTAAATACAGAAGGTATGCAATTGTAGTCATTTTGTTAATTGCAGGTATTTTAACCCCCTCTCCCGATATGGCCAGTCAAATTATGATGGCCATCCCTTTATATGGATTGTATGAGCTGAGTATTATTGTTGCCAGACGTGTAGAAAAAAATAAAAATAAAAAATAGAATATGGGTGTTAAAATAGCCATTGCTGCCGATCATGCTGGTTTTGATTTCAAAACTGCCATTAAACAATTTTTAACAGAAAAAGGATTTGAATTGATTGATTTTGGTGCACATTCATCAGATTCTGTAGATTACCCAGATGTAACACATCCTTTGGCAAACGAAGTACTTTCTGGAAACAGTACATTGGGTATATTAATTTGCGGAAGTGGTAATGGTGTTTGCATGACTGCCAATAAACACCAAGGTATTCGTGCTGCTTTATGTTGGAACAAAGATTTAGGTGAATTGGCCAGATTGCACAATGATGCAAATGTATTGTGCTTACCTGCTCGTTTCATAGACTTAGCAACTGCAAAAGCAATTTGCGAGGTGTTTTTAAACACGGCATTTGAAGGTGGAAGACATGCTAACAGGGTTCATAAAATTAACTGTTAATTGATTTCAGAAACAAGCATAGCAGCCATCTCTAATGGAAACATCAGGGCCATTTCAAGAGCCATTACGGGCATTGAAAATGAGCATTCTGATTACCTTGATTTGTTGAAATACTTGCCAGTTAACAACACACCAGTAATTGGATTTACAGGCCCTCCAGGTGCTGGAAAAAGTACGCTCATCAGTGCAATTCTGTCTCATTTAAATACGTTAAACAAAAGAGTTGCTGTGATTGCTGTTGACCCCAGTTCTCCATTCAACCATGGAGCTTTACTAGGTGACCGATTGCGCATGAATGAACATTATTTACTTCCTAATGTGTTCATCAGAAGCATGGCTACCAGAGGTAGTTTAGGCGGATTAGCACCCAAGGTTTTTGAAGTTTGCGATTTATTAAAATGCGCCAATTTTGATTATATATTTATAGAAACAGTGGGTGTTGGACAAAGTGAAGTTGAAATTGCCGCCTTAGCCGATACCACTGTGTTGGTATTGGTTCCAGAGGCAGGAGATGAAATTCAAACCATTAAAAGCGGCATCATGGAAGTTGCAGATGTATTTGTACTGAACAAATCTGACCGCAATGGCGCCGATATATTTTATAGAAACTTGGTGCAGTTGGCTCATCAAACGGCTAACAAAGACTGGGAAATACCCGTATTACAAACCATTGCCAACGACAAAAAAGGCATTGAAAAATTAATGGATGCCATTGTTGCCCATCAACAAAGTCAACACCACTACGAGAAAAAAATTGAACTATTGGTAAAAAAAGCCATTAACCTGATAACCCAGTCTAGAATCAAAGACCTGATACCTGCAGAAATCAAGAAAAATATCGAAACTGAGTTTGGCGAAAACTTTAACTTGTATCGGTTTGTTAAAAAGTATATTCCATCAACAAAATGAAAATTACCATTGTTTCAGGTTCTGCCCGAGAAAACAACAATACCATTCGAGTAGCATATGCACTTGAAAAATTAACCCAAACAAATCACGAAGTACAACTCATTGATTTTAGTAATTACGACATCCCTTTTTTATCACAGGGAGGTTTTAAACCAACTGAGTTAACTACATTTCAAGCAAGTTGTGTAGCGGCTTTTGAAAACAGCAACCTGATTTTATTTATTTCGCCAGAGTACAATTGGAGTACAACCCCAGAATTACTAAACTTGTTACATTGTTTGACTCAACCACCATTTAAAAATGCTTTGCAAAACAAGGTGTTTTCCTTTGTAGGAGTTTCTTCCGGAAAAGGAGGTAAAGTTCCAGCTATACAATTGATGCAAATTGTAAACAAACTCATAGGATTTAGCCAAACAGAATCTATTGTTTCGGCTAAAATATTTGAAGTGCATTTTGTAAAAGAAGTACTAGACGAAAAAGGAAACAGTTTAGGTAACCAACTTTTTGACACTGGTTTAGCTGAGTATTGTAACTATACTATAGGAATTGCCAATAGGTGGTTAAAAGTATAATCTATTGCACTACTTTCTCAATACGTAAGCCTGATGAGATAACCCCAATCAATGTGTCGTTTCGCATGTTTTGTTCC
>CANHRW010000133.1 GCA_947462865.1 Bacteroidota bacterium
AATATGACCTCATGTTTGTTGAATTTTAAATGTTGCAATGCCAATTTTAACGCATCAAAATCAGTTTCAAAAAAATCGCTAAAAATGACAACCAAAGAACGTTTGTGTAATTGTTCGGCCAATACATGCAAGTTTTTGGCTATTTGACTGGGCTGTTGAGAAGGTTTACGCTTATCGAGTATTTGCTGCAAACTGGTCATTAAATGTTTGAGGTGAACCGCATTGCTTTTGGCTGGGGTGTTTAAATACAACTGTTCATCAAACAAACTGAGTCCACTGGCATCTCTTTGCCTTTTCAACAATTGAATCAATACGGCAGCTGCAACAACCGAAAAATTTAATTTACTGAAACTGTTTTCGGGATAATACATTGAACCAGATGTATCAATGACAAGCTGGCACCTTAAATTGGTTTCTTCTTCAAATTTTTTAACAAACAATTTGTCGGTACGTCCATAAAGTTTCCAATCTATATGCCTGCTGTTTTCTCCGGTATTGTATTGTCTGTGTTCTGCAAATTCAACTGAAAATCCATGATACGGACTTTTGTGTAAACCTGTAATAAACCCTTCAACCACTTGGTTGGCTAAAAATTCAATGTTGGGAATTTGAAGTAAATTAATGGGTTCTTTTACTGACATTGATGCGTAGCTTTCTAGTTTTGTAAAGATAGCGTTTAAAAACAAAAGGTGGTATAGGAATTCCTAACCACCTTTTTGAATGATTGCTTTTTTAAATTAAGCCAATTGGGCATCTAATTTACCAGCCAATATGTGTTTTGGAACAGCACCAACTTGTTTGTCTACCAATTTGCCGTCTTTAAAAAACAACAAAGCAGGGATGCTCATGATTCCAAAATCTGTAGCCACTTTAGGGTTAAAATCTACATTTATTTTACCAATTACGGCTTTTCCTTCGTATTCTTTTGCCAATTCTTCTACAACTGGTCCAACCATTCTGCAAGGACCACACCATTCAGCCCAAAAATCTACCAATACAGGTTTACTTGAATTCAGTACTACTTCCTGGAAGTTACTGTCTGTTATTTCTAATGCCATAGCTTTTAATTTTCGTTTTTATTTGTTTGCAAGATAAATGCCAATTAAAAAAAATACCAATTTTGTCAGTCTTAATTTAACTTATAATTGATTTCATGACTATCTAACAAAGCTAAGACCTCATTGTTTGGTTCTATCTTAGATTTTGTAGAAAGCAGTTGAATACTTTGTTCGTCTGCATGGTCAATCAACTGAATGAATAAATTGCAATTGCCAGGGTGTTTTTTACCCAATTCACTCAAAGTTTTAACTGTTTCTGGGTTGAGTTGCTTGATGTCTATGTTACAGCTGATTTTGGTAAAATATTTGTCTCTTACGTCACTCAACATGTCTATGGAATTGATTTTGAGTTCAAACTCGTCTTCTTTATTCCATTTGTTTTGAACCCGTCCTTTGATAAACAAGAAATAGCCATTTACCATGTATTTGCTATTGTCAATGTAATCTTTATTGAACAATGCAAAATTGTATGTGCCGCTAAAGTCTTCTACTGTTATGCTTCCATAGTTTTTACCTTGTTTAGAAACTTTATGGTCGGCAGATGCAACAATACCGGCAATTCTAATTTCTTTATTTTTTAGAGAGGCCAAATCACTCAAATCTTTTAACGAATGTGTTACCAGCTTGTCAATTTCTAATTGATAGGGATCTAGTGGATGCCCTGAAAGGTAAATACCAATGAGCTCTTTTTCTTCTTTGAGTTCATGCATCAATGGCCAAGGATCGCAAGCTAAAATAGATGGTTCAGGTATATTGATTTCGTTGACAGCACCAAACAAACTCATAGAGTTACTCGATTCGTTGTTTTGAACGGAGTTGCCGTATCTAATTGATTTTTCTATGGTGTTCAGGCCATCTTGCCCGGTGGCAAAATATTGGGCACGGTGTATGCCTTTGAAACAATCAAAACCACCCGCAATTGCCAAAGATTCCAAAGTTCTTTTGTTAACAGCTCTAAGGTTGACCCTTTTGGTTAAATTAAAAATAGAGGTAAAGGGACCATTTTTAGTTCTTTCTTCAATGATTGACTCTACTGCAGCTTCTCCAACTCCTTTAATGGCACTCATGCCAAATCGGATAATGCCTTGTGCATTCACAGAAAAGTTCAATTCTGATTCGTTAATATCAGGTCCTAAAACCGGTAATCCCATACGTTTGCATTCTTCCATAAAGAAAGAAACATCTTCAATATTGGTACTTGAATTACCCAAAACTGCAGCCATGTATTCTGCTGGAAAATGTGTTTTTAAATAAGCAGTATGAAAAGCCACATAAGCATAGCAAGTTGAATGCGATTTATTAAATGCGTATTGTGCAAATGCTTCCCAATCTGTCCATATTTTCTCTAATTTGTCTATTGGCAAACCTTTGTCGGTGGCACCGTCAATGAATTTGCCTTTCATTTTGTCTAGGGTTTTCTTGTCTTTTTTACCCATGGCTTTCCTCAAAACATCGGCATCACCTTTGGTAAAACCAGCAAGTTTTTGAGAAAGCAACATCACCTGTTCTTGGTAAACTGTTACCCCATAGGTGTCTTTTAAGTATTCCTCTAATTCAGGTAAGTCATATGTTATGGGTTCTTTGCCATGTTTTCGGTTAATGAAAGTAGGAATGTATTGCAATGGACCCGGCCTAAACAATGCATTCATGGCAATTAAATCATTGAACTGGTCTGGTTTCAGGTCTTTGAGGTATTTTTGCATACCCGCACTTTCAAACTGGAATATGCCATTGGTTTCCCCTTTTTGAAAAATTTCGTAAGTTTTGGCATCGTCCAAAGGGATCTCATCTAAAACAATGTCTATGTTTTTGTTTTTCTTAATAAAAAGCAAGGCGTTTTTAAGTATACTTAAGTTTTTTAAACCCAAGAAGTCCATTTTAATAACACCTGCATCTTCAATGACTTTCCCTTCAAACTGAGTAACTACCAAATCGTTTGAATCTTTTGCAATGGCAACAGGAACAATTTCAGTGAGGTCTTTAGGTGCAATGATCAATCCAGCTGCATGCACGCCGGTTCCTCTTACCGAGCCTTCTAGTTTTTCAGCTTCTTTTAAAACAGTAGCTCGCAGATCATTGCCTGCATATACCTCTCTAATTTTATGTACCGATTCTATGTCTGTACTGTCAAGCCCTTCTTTGTCTTTGAGCCCTTTTTCTCCTTCAATATTGGCATGCAGTACTCTATTTAATGTAATGCCCGGTTTACTGGGAACATAATTTGCCAATTGAATGGATTCTTGTAAAGGCAAATCCATTACCCTAGCTACATCCTTGATACTTGATTTGGCAGCCATAGTGCCGTAGGTAATAATTTGAGCTACTTGATTTCTGCCATATTTTTTAATGACATAATCAATTACTTTTTGGCGGCCCAAATCGTCAAAATCGGTATCAATATCGGGCATTGATTTACGATCGGGGTTCAAGAAACGTTCAAACAGTAAATCGTATTTAATGGGGTCAATATTGGTAATGCCAATACAATAAGCAACCGCAGAGCCAGCTGCAGAACCCCTTCCAGGTCCTATGAATACACCCAAATCACGTCCAGCTTGAATAAAATCGGCTACAATTAAGAAATAACCAGCAAATCCCATGGTTTTGATGGTATGTAATTCAAAATTGAGTCTTTCTTCAACCTCTGGTGTAATGTCTTTGTATCTGTTTTTTGCCCCTTCATAACATAGGTGATAGAGGTAATCGTCTTGTGTTAAAAAATTAGCAGGTATTTCGTAGTTGGGCAGCAGAATATCTCGTTTGAGATTTAAGGTTTCTATTTTACCTACAATCTCATTGGTATTGTCAATGGCCTGAGGAATATCACTGAAGAGTTTGCTCATTTCATCAGTGGTTTTGAAATAAAATTGGTCATTGGCAAAAGCAAAACGCTTGCCTTTCATTTGCACATCGTCATCCGAAAAATCTTTAAGTGCAGGAGTACTTTGTTTTTCGTTGGTATTGATGCACAATAAAATATCATGGGCATTGGCATCTTGTTGATCTACATAATGTGAGTCATTAGAGGCAATGATTTTTACATTGTATTTGTCGGCAAATTTTAACAATACCTCATTCACTTTGTTTTGATCGGCAATGTCATGTCTTTGCAATTCTATGTAGTAGTCTTCGCCAAAAATATCCAACCACCATTTAAATTCTTCTTCACCTGCTGCTTCGCCTTTTTTAAGAATGGCTTTTGGAACAGAGGCTCCAATACAACAGGTGGTGGCAATGAGACCTTTGTGGTATTTTAATATAAGCGATTTGTCTATTCTAGGGTATTTCCCATACAAACCCTCCATGTAACCCAATGAACAAAGCTTGATCAAGTTCTGATAGCCCTCCGCATTTTTTGCCAATAACAATTGGTGGTAACGAATGTCTTTATCGTCTTTGGTAAATTGTCTTTTGGTTCGGTCATTGACAATATAAAACTCGCAACCTACAATGGGTTTTACCTTTAAACTGCCATCATCATGTTTGTGTTTGTATGCTTCAGCTACAAATTCAAAAGCACCAAACATATTGCCGTGGTCTGTAATGGCCATGGCGGGCATGTTGTCTTGTATGGCTTTTTTATACAGTTTTTCAATATCTGCGGCACCGTCAAGCAAGGAGAATTGAGTATGAACATGTAAATGAGAGAATTTCGTCATGGCTTATAATGATGCTGCAATTGGTATCCATGCGAATTTACAAGATTGGCCTTGAAGGTTAAAGCTTGTTGAAAAAAAAAGACTAGACCATTAGGCCTTCCAAAACTCAACTATTGTATTCAATATGCTTTGCTCATTGATTGCACGCATGCAGTTGAAATGTAATTTTGGACATGTGTGAAATCCAATTTTAGAACAAGGTCTGCAATTCAGTTCATTGTTTTCAATGGCTACATGTGAAATTTGGTGTTGACCATAATAAGCTGACATGCCAAATGCGGGAATGGTATTTCCCCAAATACTGATAATTGGTTTTTTGAATGCAGCTGCAATGTGCATTAAGCCGGTATCGTTACTAATGACAAATTTACTCAGTTGTACCATGGCTGCACTCTGTCTGATACTCAGCTTTCCACAAAAATGAATGACTTGCTGTGGAAATTGCCTGCAAATATTTTCTGCAACAGCTAGGTCTTCTTTACCTCCAAGCAATACAATGGGGAGTTTGGTTTGTTGTATAACGGCAATGATTTTATCTACTGGAAATTGTTTGGTTGCATGTTGTGCACCTATAGCCCATGCCATAAATGTTTGATGGCTTGGAGGTAATAAGTTTTTACTGAATGCTATTTCGTTTTGATTGATAAAAAAATCCAATCCTTGATGGTCGTTTTGAATACCAAAAACTTCAAGTGTTTGTATATATCTGTCAACAATATGAATAGGAGCTAAGGCTGGCTGTTTCAATTGAACTGCTATCCATTTCTCTAGATTTATTTTTGGAAATGAGTAGGCTGGTATGTTTAAGATACTTTTAAAAAAAAGGGTTCTGGTGTTCACATGCAAATCAATGATACAATCAAATCCTAACTGTTTGAGTTCATAGGCCTTCAATAAGGGGTGTTTGTCTAACACATGAATTTGATGGACGTATGGATTTTCTATCAGTAAATCTTGGTAACCAGGTTTAGTTAAAAAATGAATTTCTGCACTTGGAAATGTTCTTTTTAACAATCTAGGTACAGGCGTGCACAATACTATATCTCCAATAGAACTGAAA
>CANHRW010000134.1 GCA_947462865.1 Bacteroidota bacterium
ACTCAACAACAGTGTAATACCTGAAAAAAATGAAAGTACAGCAACAAAAAATAAAGCCTTTTTCATTTGTGTAGCCGTAATTTGACCGCTCTGAACGGCTCTAGATGGCCCTTTTCTTTGAACATTGTCTGCTCCATGAATGCTGTCTCCATAGTCGTTAGCTAGGTTTGATAAAACTTGTAAAAACAATGCAGTCAACAGTGTAAATAAAAATACAGTTGCATTGAATTGATGAGACAAATCGCCAATCAGCGTGCCTGCAAAAACACATGAAAACGAAAGAAATAAGGTTCTTAAACGTATGGCTTGAAACCAAGCTTTAGCTGTATGAGTTGATTTTGACATATACATTTTGCTTAGCGTTTTCTGATCAAATAGAGCCCATCTCTAATGGGCAATAATACTTTTTCTATGCGGTGATCAGATTTAATTTTTTCGTTAAAGGCATGCAATAACATAGTGTCTTTGTCTGATTGCAATGCCTGTTCATCAATTACTTTGCCGCTCCATAATACATTGTCTACCAAAATAAATCCACCTGGTTTGAGGTGCTCCATTACCAAATCAAAATAAGCTGCATAACTTTTTTTATCTGCATCTATAAATACCAAATCAAAGTGTTTGGGAAGTGTTCTGATAACTTGATAGGCATCTCCAATAATCAACTGAATATTGTTTTCAAAGCCTGCTTCTTTAAAAAAATAATTGGCTTGGTTTTCTATTTCAGGGTTCACATCTATGGTAATTAATTTACCATTAGGAACCAAACCCTCTGCCAAACAAATGGCAGAATAACCTGTAAATGTGCCAATTTCTAATATATTCTGTGGCCTTAACAAATGGCTAATTGCCGATAAAACCCTGCCTTGTAAATGTCCGCTGAGCATACGTGGTTGCAATACATTGGCATAAGTATAGCGGTTTAATTGTTTTAAAACTGTTGACTCTTCTGAGCTATGTGCTTCGCAATATTGGTGGATATGATTGATTGATTGATCCATTTTATTGAATGGTATAGCGCAATGAAAAACCGCCGCTAGTGATGATTGTTGGGAATGAATTAGAAGTAAATGGATTGGTTTGTTTACGGTCGTAAAATATGCGCATCATTAGCTTTTCATTGATCATGTAATCAATAGTTGGCTTAATGCTGATGACAGATTGCCCGAGCACTGGGTCGTTACTTGGTCTGTCTAGATTTCTGATTCTGGTAATGTTTTCTCGAACGGAAATATCGAGTCTGAAATTAATGTCATTGTCAAGTACCAACTTTCTTCCACCCATTTTAAATGGTAATTCTAATTTATTGGTTTTGTATCCTATACCAAATACAAACTCTGAACCCTTTTGTTCGCTCACTTGACGGTTGCCAATTGCAAAATTTAAGGTTCTGTCCATATTGTATTTAAAGGTAGTAGTTAAGTTATTGACCAAAGTTACATCTAATCCGATTAGCGGTCCGAATCTTTCAATTAAAGAAATATTTCGTATCACAATATTTGGTAAAAAATCGTTACTCTGTGCCAAGTTTCTCATAGTATCGACTACTGTTTGGAATCCTGCTATTGAATACGAACTCTGATACCCATGTTGTAAATTGATATTGGAAACATATTCTTTCAAAAATTCAATTTTACTCAAACCTCCATAAGTAATTCTCCAATTTGGTAATGGGAATTTATGAAATGGGGACAAAGCATACGTTTCTGCCGATTGACCACTGTATGCAGCTAGAAATGCTGGTATTAAAACATCTTGATTGAACTTCCCTAAACCCGGAGGAAAAGAATCATTGAGGCCTAAGGGCAACCCTCTTTCTTCTGCAAGCCTTTTGGCAATGGTGATACGATTGGCTGCAAATTGTTTAAATACATCGCTCACCCCTTGGTCATCTTCTTTTGAAAAGGCGGTGTTGATCATAATGAAACTGATGTTGTAGTTTCCCGATTCCATGGCAGGACCAAAATCTCGGTAGGTATTGCTATCTTCATCATACCTAAAAAAGGCTGTTAAATTTTTTGAATAGCTTTTACTAGCAGACAATTCAATTCTAAAATCAGTGATGGGTTCAACCAAAGCTCTCGCATTGAGGTTTTCTTGGTAATTCATCAAATACGGATTTACCACCCTTGGGTCTTTGCTGATCCATTTGTTATCGGCAGCTCTAAAACGGTATGCAGGATCTTGAATGCCAAAAATAAAATCCCAGCCCGGTGCACCTAAATCGGCATTCTGTCCTAAATAGCCTGGTTTAGGATTAAAGCCTGGTAATTGTGTTCCTTGGGTAGTACTGTAAGAACCACTCATATTTTTAACGGAGGTGATTAATTTAACCGGAAAACTCAACCAAAAAGGTACAGCTTGTGTTTTAGCTGGAGCGGCTTTATCAGCTTTGCCATCTCCTTTTGGGGATTTCCCTTTACTTGATTGATTACTTGCAGCAGCACCAGGTGTAAGCACCCTTCTAAACAAACCTACTTTGGTGTATAACTGAACAAAATTCATGTTTAAATTCCATTGGTCTTGCCTTGAATTTTGTATGGTATTCCCCAAACTATCTGCTGCTGGCGGAGCTTGTAACCACTGATAATTTACAGTGTAACTGTAGCTAAATTGGGTTATCCAACTCATAAAAGGCAATTTATTAATTGGAATATTGTAATTGAGTCTAACTGTTTGGTCAAACTTGGTAGTTCTACCACCATTCCAGAAATTCTTATAAATGCTGTCTCTCTTTTCTGGAGTATCGTCGGCAATTCTACCTGTAGGCTCATCTATTCTGGCATCAACGGTTGAATTGTAATCTATTTTTACATTACGTGTGAAATCATACCTGAACTCGTAATAACGTTTGGTGGTAAACATTTTATCGTACATAACAGGCAAACTTTCGGTTCTGGTATCGTTGATTCTGTTTAACAATTCTCCATACCTTCTATCTGCTTCAACCCTCATACCAATCATAGCCGGCAAATAATTGAAATTGATATCTTTTATAAAAGACAGATAACTTGGTTTAATAAATTTAAAAGGTTCTATGGGTTTATTGGTGAAGGTATAATTATAGGTAGCAATTCCTTTGTAGAGTTGAAGCCAGTTATACGCCAAAGTTTGGTTACGCTTGAAAGTTTCGTTGAAAGAAAAAGTAAAACTTAGGTTTTCAATATCCCAAGGCATGGCCTTTCTAGTTCCACTTCTGTTTTTTCTAACATTGGTAAAATTGAAACCTCTGCGCATGGTATAATCATCGGCAGCTCTACTAATTTGCTGTATTCTTTCTGGGTTTGAAGTTTCGTCAATCTCTTTTTGTAAACGGGTATCGGGGTTCAATGGATTGTAAAATGGCCTAATTAAAGTTGTACCATATGAAAAGAAAAACGGTATTGAAATACCACTCTTTATTGGAAAAAATTTACCCAACTCGAAATTGGTTTGCAAGTCATATTGGTAATCATCGTTCATGCTTCTATCGAGCAATTTTTTATCGATACCGCCCCAACCTACACTTTTGTACATACCAGTTACTTGTACATTTCCGAAATCAGCTAATTTGGCTTGTAACTTTCCAGTTGCAGCATCACCACCTCTTGTACTAAAGTTGGTTAATCTCAATTCATTGAACCAAATCTCTGAACACTTTGGTAAACCATCATCTGTACTCGTATTACTTATTCTTTTTGGATTTCGAATACCTACCATAAAAACCCTAACTTGGCTATAATCTGGCTGACCAACAACCGTGTAATTGGCATTCCCAACAGGCCTTGAATACCTTCCTGAAAAAGCAAAGTTTGCATTGTTTCTGGCAATTTTGGTATTGATCATTTCTTCTAGTTCAACGTTCAATTCATTTTCAGTTGGCCAAATTGCTGATGGATCTGATACATTGTTTTCTGTGAATGTGAGAGGCACCTCATACTCATAATAATTGGTTGTTAAATCTGTACCAAACCTCATGAATGCAACTAAATCGCCTTGCTTTAATTTGTCTCTGCTTTCTGCATGCACAAACATGCGTAAGTTTCCATATTGTCTCAAATCAACAGTTGTATTTTTAAATACCGCTCTTGCATCTCCATCTTTGAGGTTGCAGGTTAGCACACTTAAGGCTTGTTCATTTTGTTGAATGGGGTTAGGTGAGCTGAAATCAATTTCACGTAAAATTCCTGGGGGCATTGTATAAGGTATTGGAACCCGCTTGCTATTTTTTTCTATGTTCACAGTTGACACTACAAATTGGGTATTGTCTGTTGGGTCAATTGGCTTATGCTCTCCACCAGTTTCAAGGCTATTTAAATACTTTCTCCAATCGGCTCTCACCAATTGTAAACTTGCAAAACGCATATTGGTTGGTTCACTAAAACCATGCATGAACATTCGGATGAAACGTATAGATTTAAAATCTGAAATATCTCCTACTTTTCGTTCGAATTCACGTACAGGAATTTTTAACTGATACCATTTTTCAGGTGCATAATTGCCATTGATAAAACGCGCATTGGCTGTTAAGGTATCTGTTACATAGTTTCTACCAATGACAAAAGCATCTCTACTAATTTCAATTTTATATTGAAAATAGGCTTCAACATCATTAACCGTATAATCTCTATTGAGGTCTTCGTTATCTGGAACATTTGTAGCAGCTGTTGGGTATTGCTCTGGTGATTGGTCTACAGTTGGCGAATTGCCTTGGTGTCTGTTAAATTGTTTGTATCGGTCTATGACATTTAATTGCTTGTTGTCATAGTCTGTTCCTAAATAATAGTGATAATTATCATTAGAAGGATCTTGCAGTGCCTGTTGGTATACAGCAGAGGCTGTGCCAAACTTAGCTGCTAATTTTTGCAGGTATCCATTTTCAAAAAAGTTTCGCTCTTCATTGTCATCCAATCCATCTAAACCAATATCTTGTGTAAGTCTAACTGTTGGATCAGCATCAAATGCATAATTTATCACTGGAGCTCTTGGTACCTTTCCCCAAATGGTAGAATCAGCCAATTCTTGTTGTTGTGGTGTTTTATTTTTAGGCAAACCATTTTCAGCAGAACGTCTCCCATCTTTCAATACGTCTTCTGATATGTTTCCTAAATTTAAATACAAATATCCCTTATCTGTACTTGCTGGTTTATCTGCAAATGGATCCATCACCCAAAGTTCAATGTAATCTATATTGGCTTGTTCAAAATCGTTCTGGTCTATTTTACGCATAATACCAGCCCAATTTTTATTGGGATTTTTAAGACTACCATCTTCGTTTAAATCATCTATACTGTAGTTGTAAGGACCTTTTTCAGAGGGGAAATAAGCCAAATCTAAAGTTGGTAAAGTGGTCGGTAAACCCTGTTGAATTTGTTTACTTGGGAAAACATCTGTTTGCAACACCTCTCTCACCTTGTGATTGGACATGGCATTAGGGTCTGATTTAAGGTGTGCCGGTGTAAATACATCGTTGCGGTAAAATGTGGTTGCTATTGTATACCATGCTAAATTGGCTCTTTTATAGCCATAATCTAATTTGCTTAGCGTATTCCCTTCCGGAAACAAATCGGGCTGTCCTTGCGGAGTGCTAGCCAATGCCCAGGTATTGCCCATCCGTAAATCAAATGGTGTTTCTGCACCTTCAAAATCATCTACATAGGC
>CANHRW010000135.1 GCA_947462865.1 Bacteroidota bacterium
AATGAGGAATTCAATTGTGCATTGCCATTTTGTTTGGCATTGATTCTAAATAAAATGCCATTTGTTCTAATTGGATTGGTTCCTGCAAAAGCCACATACAATTTACCATTTATTATATTTTGTGTAACTATAAAACCCGAACTCAATGCATTGTTTGTAACTACTTGAATTGAATCTAAGATTGTGCCATTTAAGTCAATTGTAAACTGCATGGAATAAATAGGTTTTTTGCCATTGAAATTGGCTAAAAATACAGGATAACTGATAGTTGCTCCTACCAATACTGGATAATACGGCATTGCAATTTCAGCATCATACACTTGCATATTTTGTGTTTGAACTACAGTGTTTAAGCTATCTTTGATTTCAACCCGAACCAAGCCCCCAGATTTGGTGCTCATCAATCCATTCTCTGTAATACCTGCAATACTTGTATCAGTTGTTTTAAATTGGTAGGGTGCTTTACCACCATAACCAGAATATTGTTGTGTTTGACCAGTGAAAAATTCACCATAATTAGGGCTTATTCCCAGTGTAGGCAAAGAGATAAAACTCATATACCCATTTTGAGAATTTGCAACAATAGATTGGTTGAATAAGCAATTGCTTAAGGTCAATGTTTGATTTTGTGGATTGGTAATTTTAAAACGAATTTTAAGTAGGTTTCCCTTTCCACTCAATTTGTTTGCACTTGCAAAACTAACCAATAGCTTGTTATTTGTTATTTGGTAGCTGACGCTGGCATTTGCCAAAAGGGTGCCTGTTGTAATTAATGAATCAGGGATGCTACTGCCTTGGCTAAATTCAAGGGTAAATGAGCCAGAAAAAATGTTTGAACTAGTTACATCGTTAATGTTAATTGGAACAATTATGTTTGATACAGGATAAAAAGAGGAATCCTTAATTGTTAATTTAATGGCTCTGATTTGTATATCTTGGTCTGTTGTGTCTATTATGCCATCGGCTGATTGCGCAATTACTCTAGTAGCGCCAGCTGATTTTGCATACAGCATGCCATTTTGATTAATGTTAGCAGCTACTGAATTGCTAACACTCCAACTATATGGCTGTTGTCCGCCTGATGCATAAATTTGTAAACTGTCGCCAATAGTAATAGATAAGCCATTGTAATAATAAGTGTAGATAGATGGCTTTAAAAGTACATTGATTGATGAATAGTTTTTGTTTATTACTACGCTGGGGTTTCCTTGGTTAAAATACAGACTGTTGTTGCCATTCAATTGAAAATAAATTCCTCCTGTAACCAAGGGTTTTATTTTTAAATAACACAACACCCCATTGCCAGTCAATGCAGTTGTTCCTGCGCCTGAAATTAAAATAGCATTTGCGTTTACATTATATGTTAATGTGCCAAAAGAAGCACTAAGCGTACCTGCAGTAATAATATTTTGAACAGTAAAATTACTGGTATTGCAATCCAATTTCATTTGAAACGAATACACATTTTTACCGGTTAAAGTACTGTCTATGTAAATTGGTATGTCAATAGTATTACCAACTACAACAGAACTATCCGACAATCTAACTCCTATTGATTGTGCATTTAATTTGCCTAAAAACAAACAACAGAGCAAAAAATAGCTTAGAAAATATCTCATATTCAATAAATAATGAGTTGCGAATTAATTGCCCAATTGTACTTTTCGGATGCTTTTGCCAGTAGGGTATTCAATACTCATTAGGTAAGTACCATTGCTCAATTCTTTACCATTAGTAGCTTTCCCATCCCAAATATATTCATCATTCAAAAGTGAGTCTGAATTAATGTGTTTTTCAAAAACAATTCTTCCGGTCATATCAAAAATATGTAATGTAATAGCCGTAGATCCATTTTTTGAGAAAATTGGAATGTGCAAACAATCAGTAAATGGATTCGGGTAGATGCTGCCAATTTTTATATTTTCTAGATCTAAAACAGCAGTTATTTTACTGTTCAAGTCAATCACCCCACCACTTATATTATATTTTAAATCTGTTTCATTTCCCAGGAATTGAAGTACTTCAATTTTGCTTTCAATGCTAGCAGTATTTTTATCCTTGAAACTCACTTTTAAATAACCAAGTAATCCATTGTTTTCAAGTAATTCACCTCCCATCACTGAAAGGTAAACATATCCGTTTTCTGAATCTATATTAACCAAAAAATTCTTGTTTTGTAGGTAAGGTCCAGCTTCAAATACGATTGATTTGAACAAGGCTTGATTGTATTTTAATTTAATGTCTAGAGAGAATGCATTGCTCACATTTTCTATTGAAATTGGTAGCTGAAAATCTTCGGTTTGGCTTAAATTTTTATTGCCAATAGTCAATATTCCATCAGCAACATAATCTTCTTTCTTTTGAAGTTCTTCTGAAGGGAAGCTTCTGATTTTTTCAACTACATACTGCAAAATCAATGAGGCATCAAATGCACTAATCCCACCTGAAGCAGATACATCACCAACCCTGTTTTGAATGGCATTGAAAGTAGTTAAAGCCACTGCATTTTGCAAAATTAAAGCAGCATCATAAGCCTGAACTTTTCCATTTAAACTCACATCACCTGAAATTGGGTTCAGCGCATCATTGGTTCTAAAAGGGTTGTAGGTAACGCCATCTGTAACTTTGTCTCCTTGTCCTAATGTGTTTAATGCATGTGTTGGCCCATTGTTGTCGTTCCACCAGCAATTCTTTGCATCAATGGTAAAAGATTTGTCTACGTTGTTAATGCCATAATTGTAGTTGCCTACAAAATCACAATTGTTTACCACTGGGTTTGATGCACCTGAAAGTTTAATACCATCGTAATTTGATTTAAACAAACAATTTGAAATACTTGGGCTTTTGCTATTGCATTGAATGCCATAGTATGCATGTTTGACAATTACATTTTTAAATTTACAATAGGCATTTAAAGCTTGACTTTCTATTGAAATTCCCGTCCAGTTGTAGCTTGAATTTGAAGCAGTGGTATAATTTGAATCTAAATTGGTATCACCTCCGTAAAAGTCATCATAAATTGTAGTCAATACAATATTGCTATCTGCGGTGCTTCCACCCTCAGCAATCAAACCTTTGTTGACAGTTAATTGCCCACCATTGTTAAATTTACACACAATACCAGGTGCAAGCGTCAATACGGCTCCTGAGCCAATTGTAAAACCATCAAAAATGTAAGGAATATTGGCAATGCCACCAAAATTTCTTTTGCTCAAAGTAACATCTTGCGAAAGGGTCTCATTCATGATATAAATACCCCTCATGGTTTTTCCTGAAATGGTATTGTTGCTTGCGCTTGAAGGGTATGAAAGTATAGATGTTGACATTGCATAACCGCTTACCATATTCCAACTTTGATAATACTGTAAATTGTCAAACACTGAATTGTTCAAAACAGGTTGTGAGACACCTATCATGCCTACACCAGTTTGTAAAAAATTAAATTTACAAGAATCAATTTTAGGAGAAGCAGAATTCATATAAATTCCAGTTTGTCCGTATCTGAATATTGCATTCTTAACAGAACTCGAGTCATTGCTTATGTCATTAAAACGGATGTATTCAGCAGAATTATAATTGTTTAATGGGTTTACCCCTGAACCATTTTGCTTGGTATCTAATGGATTGCCATAAGCATCGTCTTCTACGCAAGTAAATACTACTGGTTGGCTATTGGTACCCGCTATTTTTAAGTAGCCATTGACTTGCCAATTTCCTCCTTTAAATACAACTCCTGCAGGAATGGTTAGGGTGGTGCCTGCGTTTACATAATAGGTGCCTAAACCTATATAGGTAATGTTGTTGTATCCACCAAAGTTTCTAATTGGAATGGTTGCTGTTTGCGAATAGGTTTCTGCTATTACGCCAATTCCAACTGTTGCAACATTTGATAGGCTGTTATTGTTAAAAGTGGGGTTGGCAAACATGGCCATCATAACAGGCACATTGTTTATGTTGAGCAATTGACTATTTGAAATTACACAATTGGATGTTCCAATAATTCCTATCGCTGTAGAATTGGTTTGTTCAATGGTACAACTATCCATGTTACTTCCTAAATTGTTGTTGTAGGTAACTACGCCTTCATTGTTGTATCTACCGGCTCCATATCTAAATATACAATTTTTAAAACTACTTGGGCTTGCAGATGCATTGATAGTAATTCCATTCCAATCACTTTTATCTGGGCTGCTATTGTTGCCATCATTGTTGTAGTCACCTCCATTTGAATCGTCTTTTTTAGAAGTGAAAATGATTTTTTCCGAATTGGTGCCTTGTGCAATAATGGCACCATCTACGGTAAACGCCTTGTAGTTATAATAGCTGTATTGCGATTTTATAACTACCCCAGGAGAAATGGTCAGGGTAGCACCACTGTTGATGGTGAGGTTATCTACAAAATAGGCAATGTTACTGATACCCGATAAACTTCTTTTTTTCAAAGTAGCATTTGAAGATAAATTGACATCTATAATTTTAATTCCTTTTGTTCCATTGGCACTGAATTGTATATTAGAAAACGTAGGATCTGACAACAATGACATAGCAATTGGATCTGCCGAACAGCTGTTAATTTGAACGCTATCTATTACAGGGTTTGAATTGCCATCAATGTACAATCCATAATAATTGATATTTGTTAAATTACAATCATCCATAGCAGCAGCTGCATTGTTCCATATAATTGCTGCATTGTTTGGGTAGCCAGCATATTTTAAATCTACGCTTCTAATTGCTGAATAACTGTCATCGCTCGTTGCCAAATAACTGATACTGCCCCAGTTTCCATTTGAAGGAGACGTGGCATTTCCATCTCCATTAGTGTCAAACGGATTCCCAGCATTGTCATCTTTAACAGAGGTTACTACAATTCTACTTGTCCCTTTTCCAGAAAATTTAAGACCACCATTTACATTGATTCCTACATAATCACGCATTTTTATTACTACCCCGCTTTCTACCTCAACATTGGTATTTGCTGAGATGGTTAAATTATCAAGTAACACATAGGTTATATTGGTATATCCGGTTAGGTCTCTTTTCTTAATTATACCATTTGCTGTTACGGTTTCACCAATAATTCCTAAGCCCAAATACCCAGCATTGGTAAATGTATTGTTTGAGAAAATAGGGTTAGCAGATACAGATATTGCTATTGGTGTTGAACTAGAATTGATAACTTGATTGTTTGTAATATTTGGGTTTGAAGCTTGATAAGCCATGATGCCAATGTTACAATTGTTAATTTTGCAATTTGAAATTGTGGGGTTTGAATTGACAATTGTAATTGCTCCACCAGCTTGGTATTGATTTGAATAATAGGTTTGGTTCAATTGGGCGTAACGGATATCACAGAAATTTAAAATAGATGTACCTAAACTGCCTGGTGCAAATACCACACCTCCAAAGTCGCCTTTTGTAGGTGATGTTTGTGTTCCATCTTTGTTGGTATCTCCTGGTTTGCCTGAATTGTCATCTCTTACAGAGGTCATCACAATATTGCTATCGGCTGTACCATTTGCAAACAAACTACCCAATACATGAATTTTATAATTGTTAATTGATTTGATCACAATTCCTTTGTTAAT
>CANHRW010000136.1 GCA_947462865.1 Bacteroidota bacterium
CCAAACATTTCATGAAGAAAACCAACCATCAGAAAATTTAATAACTGTTACCCTTCCAAGAGAAGACATTGCAAATATTGTAGGAACTGCCACTGAAACGGTGATTCGCCTGCTGTCAGAATTTAAGAATGACAAATACATTGACATGGAAGGCAAAAAAATTAGAATATTGAACAGGTCTGCCCTCGAAAAAATTTCTCATGCTTCCGTTTAACATCGGAAATCATACAATTGGAATTGCCCTTTCTGGAGGTGGTGTTAGAGGAATTGCACATATTGGCGTTTTAAAAGCCTTGAATGAAGCGGGCATTTATCCAAAACTGGTTTCAGGGGTAAGTGCAGGAGCAATTGTAGGAGCTTTGTATGCTGATGGACATAGCCCCGATGCCATTTTTGAACTCATTCAAGATTTAGATTTGTTTGAATTGCTTTCTATCAGAAGGCCAAGGCTTGGAATCTTTAAGCCTGATGGACTTAAAAAAAATTTAGAACGCATTTTGCAGGATAAAAAAATAGAAGACTTGCAGTTGCCTTTGTTTGTAACAGCAACCAATTTGTCTGATGCAAGTGCCCATGTTTTTACCTCAGGAAGCTTGGTAAATGCCATCATGGCTTCAACGGCTTTTCCTTTGTTGATCAGGCCTTATGAAATTGAAGGAACTTTGTTTGTTGATGGTGGTTTGGTGAATAATTTGCCAGTACAACCCTTGTTAGGAAAAGCAGATAAAGTAATTGGGGTAAATGTAAATCCGGTTAAAGTTGAACCAATTAAATACAGTGCCAGAAATTATACCGATAGGCTCATTCACATCGGCATTAGAGCAAATATTCAAAATTCAATAGCCAGCTGTGACTTGTTTATTGAACCTCCGGGCTTAATGCAATACCATTTGTTTAAGCTATCGGCTGCAAAAAAAATATTTGAAAGCGGGTATGAATATACCAAGTCATATTTAGCTTCTTAGATTTAAATATTGTTTGAACTTAGGTGGGTCTTTTTTCAAAGCCTACTGATAATAATCATTTTGCCTGCTGAGGATTGTCATAGAATGCTACAAGTTCATGCAATAAATTTGTTGAAATTAAAATTCAATTGTCGCGCAACCTATTATTGATGTTGGATGAAACTAACAAATCCGAAAGAATCATTGATTCTTTGGGGGGGTATTTTAATGCTCAAAAAAGTTCGTTTGAGGGTGCATTTGTTGACGACTGCTGTAGTATGCAATTGAGCGGGGTGTTTGACCCAGTTGAGTTAGAAAATTCACACTATTCAGGAGAAGAAATTTTAGATAAAATTTTTCATGCCAATGTGTTGAACTCTGAAGAAAGTATCAGCAGGATCATTGTAAAGTGTAAAAATTTGTCTTTAAAGGCGATGGTTTATTTAAACCAATATAAAATTAACAATTCTATTTTTGAAGCTTGTCAATACAAGGACTTGGTGGTAGTTGGAGATGTATTTCTAGCCAATGGAAACAAAATTAAGCTCAATTTTTTTGATAAACTATTGCATTTTACTAGCTGCCCTGTATTGTTATTGGCTGCCAATCAAAAAACAGCAAAAGAAATCATTTTTGTTTATGATGGCTCCTTACAGTCAGTCAATGCCATTAAAACATTTATTTACCTTATGCCAGAATACTTGCTCAAAAGCAATGTGTTTTTGTATGTATTGGTAAATGAAAGTAGCACTGAAAATGAAAAAGAAATGGTTACTTATTTAAAAAATCACAAGCAATATTTTGCCATTCAGCATTTATTTGATATTTCAGGTTGGAACAATTTAATTCATGCGATTGAAGGTAAATCAGAGTTTTTAATGGTTTCAGGTATGGACAGAAAACAATTTGCATCAGCTGTTTTTGATTTTGAAAAAGTTTTTAATTTTTCAAACGCCAACGCTTCTTTTTTTATTGCATGATGCCAGTGCTGAACCAACATATAATAAGTTTGTCGTGTTACCATTGTGGCGACCAAATTACAGATGTTCCATTGTTGGTTGATGACAAAAAATTTTGTTGTCAAGGGTGTAAACAAGTGTATCAATTGTTGGCAGAAAATAACCTTTGCAGTTATTATGAAATACAAGAAACACCAGGTAGTAGCTTAAAAGCGCCAGTTTCTGAGGTTAAATTTAATTTTTTAGATGATGAAGAAATTCAAGCTAAACTTGTTCAGTTCAAAGACAGTCAGGTTTCCAACATTACATTTCATATTCCAACTATGCATTGTAGCAGTTGCATTTGGTTATTGGAAAGTTTGTACAAGCTTGAAAAAAGCATTGTTTATAGCAGAGTCGATTTTTTAAAAAGACAGGTTAGTATTCAATTTAATCACAATAGATGTTCTTTAAAAAAGCTGGTGCAATTACTTGCTTCAATAGGGTATGAACCTGCTTTAAACATGAACGACTTAGAAGGCAAAGTAAAAGTAGCTTCAAACAACAGATTGCTTTACCAATTAGGGGTAGCAGGTTTTTGTTTTGGCAATATCATGCTCATCAGTTTTCCTGAATATTTTGGCTTAGATGAATTTTCTAAAAGTAAGTTTTCGCCTTTATTTGGTTATTTGAATTTTGCCTTGAGTTTGCCAACGTTTTTGTACAGTGCAAATGATTATTTTAAGTCGGCTTATAAAAGTTTGAGTAGAAAAATCATCAACATTGATTTTCCATTGGCATTGGGTATTTTGGTGATGTTTGTGCGAAGTGCTTATGAAGTATTTACGCACCAAGGTATTGGTTTTTTTGATACATTGGCCGGCTTGGTTTTCTTTTTATTGCTGGGCAGGTGGGTGCAACAAAGAACCATTGATACCATTTCTTTTGAAAGAGATTACAAATCATATTTTCCAGTTGCAGTAGCTGTTTTAAAAGAGAACAAAGAAACTACAGTACCTGTAAACCAATTAAAAATTGGGGATAGGATTTTAATTAGGAGCAATGAAATAATTCCTGCTGATGCCTTGTTAATGGCTGGTGACGCTAAAATTGATTTTAGCTTTGTAACGGGTGAAAGCAAACCTGTTGACAAAGTGTTGGGGGAAATGGTTTACGCTGGAGGCCGACAAACAGCCGGCAATATTGAATTGGAGCTCATAAAACCAGTTTCACAAAGTTACTTGACCCAATTGTGGAATGCCTCTCAGTTTACCAAGCAACTTCCAAGTGCCATTGAAAGTTTTCAAACCAAAGTGAGTAGGTATTTTACATTCTTTTTATTGGCTATTGCTCTTAGTTCTTTTGTGTTTTGGTCTTTGACCGATATGAGCAAAGCAGTGAATGCTTTTACTGCGGTATTAATTATTGCATGCCCATGTGCTCTGGCGCTTTCAAGTCCTTTTGCATTGGGCAATGCCATGCGATTATTGGGCAGAGCAAAGTTTTACATCAAAGGGCCAGAAGTGGTAGAAAAAATGGCGCATATTCAGCATTTAGTTTTTGACAAAACAGGCACTTTAACCCAAGATAAGAATTTTGAAATTGAATGGCATGGACCTCAGTTAATAGCATACCAGCAGCAATATATATTGAGTGCTTGTTACCAGTCCGTACACCCTTTAAGTAAAAAAATTACTGCACATTTTAATCAGCTCAATCCAATTCAAACTTCAACTTATTTTGAAATTCCTGGTAAAGGTATTGAAGCTTTTTTTGGTTCTGTGCAAGTAAAAGTAGGCAGCGCTGCATATTTGGCCATTCCTGTAAATCAACAAATAGCATCTGTTCAAACCTTGGTTTATGTAGCAATAGACAATGAAGTATTGGGTTATTTTGCAGTTAAAAATGCTTACCGTGATGGGCTTCAATTGGTCATTCAAAATTTATCAAGTGCGTTTGATTTGAGTTTGTTGAGTGGTGACAATGATGCCGAGAGAAATACCCTCAGTAAGTTATTTCCTGCCTCAACAACGCTTTCTTTTAACCAGTCGCCTGCCGACAAAATGTTGTATTTAGATGCACTTAAAAAACAAGGCATTTATATAGCCATGATAGGTGATGGGCTCAATGATGCAGGTGCTTTAAAAGTGGCAGATGTAGGTATTTCAGTGTCAGAAAATGCAGCTCATTTTTCGCCGGCAAGTGATGCCATCATGGACGCGAGTAGTTTCTATAAAACAGCTCATTTTTTTGCTTTTGCTAAAAAAACCTTAACAGTTATTCATTTCAGTTTTGTATTGTCATTGCTCTATAATATTGTAGGTTTGAGTTTCGCAGTTCAAGGAAGCTTATCGCCAATTATTGCAGCAGTATTAATGCCTTTGAGCTCTATCACAGTAATTTTGTTTACCACAACTATGACTTATTTTTATGCAAAAAAAATAGGAATTGCGAATAATCTATAATAGATGGAAATTATGTATTTTCTTATAGGATGCAGTTTATGCATGGCATTGTGCTTTTTATTTGCATTTGTTTGGTCTGTTAAGACAGGTCAATTAGAAGATGATTATACCCCATCTGTTCGCATGTTGTTTGATGACAAGCCCTCTTCTCAAAAAGAAGAATAAATGCATTTGCTATTCCAAACTAGCTAGACTACTGATTTAAATCATTTTCAAAACTAACGGCTGTCATATTTTATTTTTCTCTTGAAAAATACCTTTGATTTTATCAATTAAAAGACAATACACATGCAAGTCGAACAATTTTCTTATGACAACCGGATTGTCCGGAATTTTATGATTGCCTCCGTCATTTTTGCTATTGTAGGAATGCTGGTTGGGGTTATTATCGCTATTCAGCTCTATGCACCAGCAATGAATTTGGGTATTCCTTATACTTCGTTTGGAAGGTTAAGGCCATTACATACCAATGCAGTCATTTTTGCCTTTGTTGGGAATGCCATTTTTGCAGGTATTTATTATTCATTGCAAAGACTTTGCAAAGCAAGGTTGTTTAGCGATACATTGAGTAAAATTCACTTTTGGGGATGGCAGCTTATCATTTTAGCCGCCGCCATTACATTGCCCTTAGGTATTACAACCTCTAAAGAGTATGCTGAATTAGAGTGGCCTATAGACATTGCAATTGCTTTGGTTTGGGTGGTATTTGGTATCAATATGTTTGGAACCATTATCAAAAGAAGAGAAAAACATATGTATGTAGCCATTTGGTTCTACATAGCAACTTTTGTTACTGTGGCAGTATTGCATATTGTAAACTCTTTTGAATTGCCTATTGGTTTCTTAAAAAGCTACATGTTGTATGCAGGTGTTCAAGATGCCTTGGTACAATGGTGGTACGGACACAATGCAGTTGCCTTCTTTTTAACAACACCGTTTTTGGGGTTGATGTATTATTACTTACCTAAAGCTGTAAATAGACCAGTTTATTCATACAAACTTTCTATTTTACACTTCTGGACTTTGATTTTTTTATACATCTGGGCAGGCCCTCACCATTTGTTGTATTCTTCATTGCCAGATTGGGCGCAGTCTTTAGGTGTCGTGTTTTCAATTATGTTGATTGCACCTTCATGGGGTGGCATGATCAATGGATTACTGACTTTGAGAGGTGCCTGGGATAAAGTTAGAGATGAACCTGTATTGAAATTTTTTGCAGTAGGTGTAAC
>CANHRW010000137.1 GCA_947462865.1 Bacteroidota bacterium
TATAAATCCATCCGTTTTGTAAGAACATTTTTAATTACATTTGAATAAAAAAATATGCTTACCATCATACAGAGACAATTTTTACCCAATAAAATTAAAGTCAATTCTTGGACCGACATCCAGCCCTATTTCGAAGATTTATTGTCCCGCACTTTTCATTCAGTTGAAGCGTTAAAGAAATGGCTCAAAGACAGGAGTGAATTAGAGGCATTTTTAAGTGAAGATTTGGCTTGGAGGTATGTAAAGATGACTTGCAACACTTTAGATAAAGATTTAGAACAGGCATACTTGTTTTTTGTAAATGAAATTGAGCCTCAAATTGCTCCTTATTCAGACCTATTAAATAAAAAGTTAATTGAGTCTGCCTTTTGTAAAGAACTAGACACTGAAACTTATTTTGTGTATCTAAGAGGCATTCAAAAGGAAATTGAAATTTTTTCAGAAAAAAATATTCCATTGTATGCACAAATTGCCACTGAATCACAAAAATATGGCAGTATTATAGGTGGCCTAAGTATTGAATTTGAAGGCAAGGAATTAACCTTACAACAAGCATCAAATTATTTAAAACACACTGACCGTGCAATACGTGAAAAGGTATTTTTATTGATTCAAGAAAAAAGATGGGATCATGCCAATGAATTGGATGAACTGTTCAATCAATTGGTTCAATTGAGGCACCAAGTTGCACTCAATGCCGGATTTGAAAATTACAGAGATTATAAATTTGCTGAACTTGGTAGATTTGATTATTCACCTAAAGATTGTTTTTCATTTCACGAAGCCATTAAAAAAGAAATTGTACCCTTAGTTAAGAAGCTTAACAAAGAGAGAGCTAAGGCTCTCGGACACCCATTGAAACCATGGGATTTAGAAGTAGATACTCAGCAAAGAAATGCATTGGAACCATTTACCAGTGGCGCTGATTTATTAGACAAAACAGTTCAATGTTTCAAAAAAATTGACGACTATTTTGCCTGGTGTATTGCAACCATGGATGAAATGAACCGTTTGGATTTAGAAAGTAGAAAAGGCAAAGCACCTGGTGGATACAATTACCCAATGGCAGAAACACATGTGCCATTTATTTTTATGAATGCTGCAAGCAGTACCCGTGACGTTGAAACCATGGTTCATGAGGGAGGGCATGCTGTTCATTCATTCTTGTCTAAAGATTTGGAATTGGCAGCATTTAAAAACTGCCCGAGCGAGGTTGCAGAACTGGCCAGTATGAGTATGGAATTATTGAGCTACGAAGGCATGTCGGTTTTTTATCCTGAACCTGAATCATACAACAGAGCAAAAGAAGAACATTTAGAGGGTATTATTAAAATACTTCCTTGGATTGCCTGTATTGATCAATTCCAACATTGGATCTATACCCATCCAACCCACACCACTGAAGAAAGAAAAATACATTGGGCAAAGTTAAGCGATGAATATGGCACTGGCGAAGTAGATTGGTCGGGCATAGAACACTTTAGAAACAGTTCATGGCAAAAACAATTGCACTTGTTTGAGGTGCCATTTTATTATATAGAATATGGCATTGCCCAATTAGGAGCAATTGCCGTATGGAGAAATTTCCAACAAGACAAAACCAAGGCCATTGAACAATACAAAAATGCATTGAGTTTAGGGTATACCAAACCCATCAAAGAAATTTACAAAACAGCTGGTATTGAATTTAATTTTGAAGCCAGTTATATCAAAGAATTGGTCTCCTTTTTAGAAAAACAATTGAACTAACAAATGAAAATTATTTGTATTGGAAGAAATTACGCTGCCCATGCAAAAGAATTGGGCAACGAAATACCTGAAAGCCCAGTTATATTTTGCAAACCAGATACCGCTTTGCTCAAAAACGATGAAGCATTTTACCATCCAGATTTTAGCAATGAAATACAGCATGAATTGGAATTGGTCATTCGCATTCAAAAAATGGGAAAAAAAATCCAAAAACAGTTTGCTCATTTATATTACAACGAAATTAGCGTTGGCCTTGATTTTACTGCCCGTGACAAACAAAACGAGTTAAAGCAAAAAGGTTTGCCCTGGGAATTGGCCAAAGCTTTTGATGGATCGGCATGCATTGGTAAATTCATCCCCATACCAACTGCACCGAATGGCATTGATTTTAGCCTTCAAAAAAATGGGCAATTGGTTCAAGTAGGCAACACCCAACAAATGATTCATTCATTTGACGACATTGTGAGTTTTGTTTCCAATTATTTTACACTGAAAGTAGGCGATTTAATTTATACTGGAACTCCAGCTGGTGTTGGTAAAATTGAAATTGGTGACACGCTAGAAGCTTGGATTGGAGAGGAAAAACTATTGCATTGCGAAATCAAATAACTGAAGCAATTGAGCTTATTTAATCGATTTTATTTGCTTGTTTCTGTTATGTTTTTCACTAGCAGTTTACAGGCACAAACAACCAAAGATGCCTTGTTCAGGTATCCTTTAGATTCATTGCCACATTTTATTTCGCCTTTTGGCGCCATCAGAGAAAATCATTTTCACAGCGGTGTTGATTTAAAAACACAAGAACGCGAAGGACTTCCTGTCTATGCCGCTGAATCTGGATACATTTCTAGGATTAAAATTGCAGCAAACGGCTATGGCAAGGCAATCTACATTGATCACCCTAACGGATTTAGCACAGTTTATGGACATCTACAATCATTTAAAGAACCTTTTGCCACATGGATTAAAAATGTCCAATACGCCAAACAGCAATTTGCATTTGACAGCATTTTAACACCAGGAATGCTCTTGGTTAATAAAGGAGATACCTTGGGACTATCTGGTAATTCAGGAGGTTCAACCGGGCCACACTTGCATTTTGAAATCAGAGAAAGTAAAACGGAAGAAACTTGGAATACGGGTTTATTTGGCATATTGCCTGCAGACACCTTGAACCCGTTTTTAAACACCTTGCATTTTTACCAATTTGTTCCTGAAGGAATTTTACTAGAAAAAAGAATAGATGACATTCCTAAAAAAATAGTTTTCAATGATGCCGACTCAATGTTTGGAAACATGTATGTGCTAACCGACACCATTCATTTAATACCAGATATGTATGGTATAGGCATTGAAGCATTTGATTATATCCACAATAAAAAAGAAACAAAAGGTGTTTACCAATTTGGTCTGATTTACCATTTAGAAGAAATATTCAAATTCAAATTGAACAAGTTTGCATTCAGTGAAACCAAATTTGTGAACCACCATGTAGATTACCCTTGGTTCAAAATCAAGAAAGAAAAAATCCAAAAATGTTTCATTGATGACGGTAATAAGTTTAGTCAAGAAAGTAGTCACCACCATCAAGGAAAGTTTTTTGTAAAAGCCAATCAGTTAGATTCTATTGTAGTTTTTATTGGCGACATCAACGACAATATGAGTTTTACTCAGTTCTATATTTGGGGCGATACCAGTATTGCTAGCAAACAAAAAACAGATTACTTTAAACGCATTCAAAACAAACCTATTTGGAAGCCCAATCACCCTTTTAATTTTGAAGCTTCCGGATTTTCACTCAATGCCATTGCACATGCCACCTACGACACCATTTATTTTGATTTTGAGCAATTGGACGGCCTAAAAAACAGTTATGCTTCAGTCTATAAAATTCATCAACCATATACTGCCATTCAACAACCTATTCAAGTTGCCATAGAGTGCACTCAAAACAATGTTTCAAGCAATACCTTTTTGTGCTTGGCATCAGTTGGCAAAAACAATGAACTGAGGTATGCTGGTGGAACAAATCAAAATGGATGGGTAAAAGGCTCAATTGGCAATTTTGGAAACTACACCATTGCAGCTGATAGCATAGCACCAACAGCCATTTGGAGCAAAAGCAACCAAAATGACACTATTGCTGTAAGAATAGTTATTGACGATAATTTTTCAGGTATTGCCAATTATGCTTTGTACTTAAACAACAACTGGGTTTTGGCAGATTACGATGCCAAAAACAACCTACTCAGTTACCTTTTTGACGAAGTGTATGATACACAAAAACTAAATACAGCCATCAGCCCAAAAGCCAATTGGAAATTGGTACTCATAGACAAACAAGGCAATCGTTCAGAATTCAATTGGCAAAGCAACTGGAAATAAGTAAAACCAATTCCAAAGAACATTGTTATAGAAATTATGAGCATTACATTAAAAGTCGGAGACAAAGCCCCAGCATTTTCATGCAGCAACGAAAACAACGAAACTGTTGCACTCAAAGATTTTAAAAACCAAAAACTGGTATTGTATTTTTATCCTAAAGATGATACTCCAGGATGTACTGCCGAAGCCTGCGACCTCAGAGACCATTACACCAGTTTTCAGCAAGCTGGTTTCCAAATTTTAGGCGTTAGTCCTGATACAGCTGCTAAACACCAAAAATTCATTGCCAAATACAATTTGCCTTTTCATTTATTGGCAGACGAAAACCACGATGTTGCTGAAGCCTATGGTGTATGGGCAGAAAAAAGCATGTATGGCAAAAAGTACATGGGTATTTTAAGAACCACATTTGTGATTGATGAAAAAGGAAAGATTAGTCAGATTATAGAAAAAGTTGATACCAAAAATCATAGTAAACAACTACTGTAAACTCAAAAGCAATGTCAAGAAAAAACCTATATATCTTTTGCTTACTATTTGGTGTGTTCTTTTTATCTAGTTGTTCGCAACTTATACTAACCGCATATGGGATTAAACAAACTGGAACTTACCAAAATCAAGAAATTGAAAAACTTTGTAAAAAATACAATGTACCCGCAAATGCTTGTTACACTTTAGATACTGCTTATCTTGGCTTTTTATTTCAGCAAGATAGCCTCTACACTAAAGATCAAATCAACAACCATTTACAGGCTTTACAAGTGCTTTATTTCAATGAGAATGGACAACTTACTTCATACCATGTTAATTGCTATGCAGGTGGATTTCCCAATTTAAATTGGAACAGAACAGGGGCATTTAATACTTTCACACCTACTACAACCTGCCCTGTAGACAGTATTGTTTCTCTAGATACGCAATTGAAATACATTCAACCCTTGGTATCAAAAAGTACATTTACTAAAAACAAAATCCATGTCTTTGTATTTTGGAATCATTTTATGGGGAGACAAAGCAAAAGATTGATTGAGTTGGTGAAGCAAAATAGTCAATTAACCAATGCCAACAACCTAGAAATCCATTATATAAATAACGATAATTTCTTAGCCAAGGCATTGGAATAAAAAACTGCCCTTTGAGAAGAATGAATGAAATAGTTTTGCTTCGATTGTGAAGAGTGGTTCGTGAATTCTTTTACTGTCAGGCTGCTGAGCAGCGTCGAACCCAATTATTGTTCTCTTGGGCGGCTGAGCTGCAATCGAACCGTCATATTGTTCTGTCAGGCGGCTGAGCAGCAGTCGAAGCCTAATTGTATTTTAAATAATTCTTCCGTGAATGGTCGCTTGTGAGTATTTGTTTGATTCTCACTTTTTTCTTAATAAAAAAGTAAGCAAAAAATCAAGACCCGCGCCAATCGGCTTAAAA
>CANHRW010000138.1 GCA_947462865.1 Bacteroidota bacterium
CAATACCCACATTTTTGAATGTTTTATCGTATTCAGTGAGTGTAATGTAATTGATAGCAAGTGGTTGCATCTGATACTCAGGAAAAGCTGTTTGTGTCAAAACCTCTGTAATTTCTCTTCCTCTGTCTGTTCTAAAATTGAAATTGATGACCAAATCGCCAGGTTCTATTTGAGCAATAACACCTGCTTCATTCACACAAATCAACGGCTTTAAAAATTCATCAGTAATGCCACTTTCATATTGCTGATGAATGCTTTGAATGGCATTATGAGTATGTTCTCCTTTGGCATGAACCAATGCATCGTAAGCCAATTTTACCCGCTCCCACCTTTTGTCTCTATCCATTGCATAATACCTGCCAGTAACACTTGCCAATTGACCTCCTGTATGTTGAAGCTTTTCCATTAATGTAGTTAAAAATCCTACACCAGATTTTGGGTCAGTGTCTCTTCCGTCAGTAAATGCATGTACAAAAAATTGATTGGCCTGATGGTGTTGCATTAAATCACACAGCCCTTTCAAATGTTCTAAACTACTGTGCACGCCCCCATCACTCACCAGGCCTATGAGGTGAATTTTTTTGTGAGCTGCGTTAGCCTTGTCAATGGCTGTTTTTAACAGGTTATTTTCTAAAATTGCATTGGTCTGAAAAGCTTTATTGATTAATACCAATTGCTGATAAACCACCCTACCAGCACCAATGTTCATGTGCCCAACCTCGGAATTACCCATTTGTCCGTCTGGTAAACCTACCCATTGACCACTGGTTTTTAATTCAGCGTTGGGGTAGTGTTTCAACAATTGGTCGAAATTGGGTTTTTGAGCCAAATGAATGGCATTCCCGTTATATGGTTTTCCATTTCCCCACCCGTCTAATATCAATAAAATAACACGATTTTTCATAATAACTTATTGAACTACAAAGTTAACTATTTAAGCCTGCATATACTTGTGACAATGAATAAAAAAAAAGGATTCTATTTGGCATGATTTTGGTAAATTGCAATTGAAATTCATTGTTATGAAAAAATTGTCTTTTCTACTTTTAACTGCTTTTGTATTTCCGCTTTTTACAATGGCCGATACTTTTGATGATTTGTTGCAAGCTATGCGCAATGGGAACGCCAAAGAAATTGTTAAAACCTTTCATACAAATATTGAGTTAACTCTGCTTGAAAATGAAGGCATTTACAGTAAACAACAAGCTGAACAAATGCTCAAAAGTTTCTTTCTAAAATACCCAGCAAAACAAATTACATTACAACACAAAGGTGCATCTGGGCAAGGTGCTCAATATGCCATTGCAAACTACGAAGCCGCTAATGGCAAATTCAGGGCATACATTTTTATGAAAGATGCTGGTAATGGTCTCAAGCAAATTCATGAGTTTAGAATAGAAAGAGAATAGCTATTTACTTAAACAGCAACTGGTGCCTTGATTGCTGGGTGTGGATCGTACTGAAGCAATTCAAAATCTTCGTATTTGAAATCAAATATACTTTGTTGGCTCCCATTGATTCTCATAATTGGATACTGCCTTGGCGCCCTTGAAAGTTGGAGTTCTACTTGTTCAAAATGATTGCTGTAAATGTGTGCATCTCCAAATGTATGAATGAAATCGCCAGCTTGTAAATTACAAATTTTAGCTACCATCATGGTTAACAAAGCATAGCTGGCTATGTTAAATGGCACACCCAAAAACATATCGGCACTGCGTTGGTACAACTGACAGCTCAATTTGCCATCAGCAACATAAAACTGAAAAAAGGCATGACATGGCATTAAGGCCATTTTGGGTAAATCAGCTACATTCCAGGCACTGACAATCATTCTTCGGCTATCTGGATTGTTTTGAATGGTATGGATTAATTCTGACAATTGATCGATATGCTTACCGTCTGTTGTGGGCCAACTCCTCCATTGGTAACCATATACTGGACCTAGTTCTCCGTTTTCATTTGCCCATTCGTCCCAAATACTAACCCCATTTTCTTTTAAATAGCTGGTATTGGTTTCTCCCTTAATAAACCAAAGTAATTCATGAATGATTGACTTGAGATGTACTTTTTTGGTGGTTACCAATGGAAATCCTTCACTTAAATTAAACCTGAGTTGTGCACCAAATAAACTTTTTGTGCCAGTTCCTGTTCGGTCCGACTTAAATGTTCCAGTTTCATATACCTGCTTGAGCAGTCCTTCATATTGGTTCATAATGATAATTTGATGGGCACTAATTTAGTTAAAGAATGCGCATAAAAGCATTTGGGAATGTAAAATAATTGAAATAAGTGCTTTAAATACATGCTAAAATCTTTGATTTTATTGCAATAGACAATCGAAATCTTATTTTTGCCATTCGCTAAAAAAGATAAAATTATGGCTGAAGTAATCCGTATGCCCAAAATGAGTGATACAATGACCGAAGGGGTGATTGTTTCTTGGTTAAAAAATGTGGGCGATGTTGTGAAACCCGGAGATATCCTTGCTGAAGTTGAAACAGACAAGGCAACCATGGAATTGGAAAATTATTCTAAGGGTACTTTGTTACACATAGGTATTCCTGCTGGAGGTTCTGTGCCCGTTGATGCTTTAATTGCCATTGTGGGTGAAAAAGGTGAAGACGTTTCTGCACTTTTAACTGGTTCAAAACCAGCTCCTACTGCAAGCACAGAAGCAAGTTCAACCGCACAACCAACAACTAGCAATAACAGCACAACAACAGTAACACCTGCCGTTTCAGCAAGCAATAACGATAGCAGAGTTAAAGCTTCGCCTTTGGCTAAAAATATTGCCAAAGAAAAAGGAATAGATTTGAGCGCCATACAAGGCAGTGGAGACCAAGGCAGAATTGTAAAGAAAGATTTAGAAAACGTAAGTTCTTCAAGTGCCAGCAATAAAACAGCTCCTGTTGCTTTGCCTCAGATAGTGGCTAACGAAAGTTATACTGAAGTGAGCTTAAGCCAAATGCGCAAAGTCATTGCTAAAAGACTAAGCGAAAGCAAACATACTGCACCTCATTTTTACCTCACCATGTCTATTAGAATGGATAAAGCCATGGAAGCAAGGAAACAAATGAACAACATGAGTGATGTTAAAATTTCAATGAATGATATCATTGTGAAGGCTGTGGCTTTGAGCTTAAGAAAAAATCCTGGAGTTAATTCTTCTTGGTTGGGCGATAAAATCAGATACAATAACCACATACATGTTGGTGTGGCTGTTGCTATTGAAGATGGCTTAATTGTTCCAGTTGTGAAATTTGCAGACAACAAAAGTATTGCACACATTAGCGCTGAGGTAAAACAATTGGCAGATAAAGCTAAAAACAAAAAATTACAACCTCAGGAATTTGAAGGAAATACGTTTACCATTAGCAATTTAGGTATGTTTGGTATTGATGAATTTACTGCAATCATTAACCCACCTGATGCTTGTATACTTGCGGTTGGCGCTGCCAAAGAAACAGTGGTTGTAGAGAATGGTCAAATGCAAGTGGGCAATGTGATGAAAGTAACTTTGAGCTGCGACCACCGGGTAGTAGATGGAGCGGTTGGTTCGGCTTTCTTACAAACGCTCAAAACTTTGCTAGAAAATCCAGTGATGATGCTGGTATAAGCATTCTATAGAATTTTAAAAGAGGGAGACGCGCGCAGTAAAGCTGCGCGCGTCTCCCTCTTTTAAGGCCCTACCCAATTACCTTTTTGAAATTCTATTGCCAGTTATTTGTCTTTGCAATTGACACTTGAACCTATCAATTTCTGGATTTCTAATTTTTTGATGCTTTTGTGAAACCCCACTATTAACGCGTTTGCGCCATCTCTTCCAAGAGCTTCTCTTAAGTTCGTTTCGCATTATTTTTACTACTTCGGCCTCGGTAATGCCAAACTGAAAATGGATGGCTTCAAAAGGAGTTCTATCTTCCCAAGCCATTTCTATAATTCGATCAATTTCTTGTGCAGTAAACATGATTAACTAAACAAGCATGGGTATTGATTGTTTTATATTTGAACTAATTGCTATCTTGAAATTTTAAAACCAAACATGCATTCTCAAACCATTGCCATCATTGACTTAGGTACCAATACATTTAACTTATTAATTGGCAAAAAAAGCAAGTCCAATAAAGAAATTTTATTTTCTTTGGAATTACCTGTTATGCTAGGTAAAGGAGGCATTCAAAACAATTTATTGACAGATGCCGGCATTCAAAGAGCAATGCTTGTACTTCATGAATTTGACAAGCATATTCAAGCATATCAAGTTCAAACCATTAAAGCATTTGCCACTTCGGCTATCAGAAATGCTTCAAATGGTAAAGCATTTACACATCAACTAGAAACCTTGTTCAAGTATCAAATTTTTACCATTTCTGGCCAAACTGAAGCTGCTTTTATTTATGAGGGAGCCAAACATGCCATCGCTCAAGAACAAGACAATTTTTTGGTAATGGATATTGGCGGAGGTAGTGTTGAATTAATAATAGGCAATACTTCTCAAATTCATTGGAAACAAAGTGTTGAAATGGGTGCATTGCGCTTAGCTGCCTTGTTCCAAGACCAAGACCCAATGACTCAAGACCAAATTGCAGCACTGAAAGCCCATTGTCAACTACAGCTTACAGAACTAAAAATAGCACTTCATGCCTTTCCCGTGGGTATTTTATTAGGCACATCGGGCCCATTCGACTCTTTTAGTCAAATACTTTCACAGCATTTTCATTTGCAACAGCCAAATGCAAACCAACATGCACATACCATTTCAATTGCCAATTTTTTACACCTTTCAACATACCTCAAACATTCAAATAAGTTAGAAAGAAGCAAAACAAAGGGTCTGATTGAATTTAGAAAAGATTTAATTGTAGTGGCGGCTTTGCTAGTAGAGGTAGTATTGGAATTATATCCCTTTAAAAAGATAATTGCGGTGGATTACGCCCTCAAAGAAGGCGTATTCTTTTCGGAAAATTAAATCAATTGCAAAGCCTTCATTTCTTGCCTTAACCTGTGAACTGGCAAACCCATCACATTGTAAAAACAACCATTTATTTTTTGAACAGCTGCATAGCCAAACCAGTCTTGAATGCCATATGAACCTGCCTTGTCAAAAGGATTGTAATTTTGAATGTAAAACTTTTTTTCTTCCAGACTCAATTGACTACAACTTACAAAAGTTTGCTCTACAAAAACGTGTTCCATTGCAATTCCTTTTAAACAAATTCCAGTAAATACTTCATGGGTATTGCCACAAATTTGGTCTAACATTTCAATGGCTTCTGCTTCTGATTGCGGCTTGTTCAATACTTTTCCATTGATCCAAACTACAGTATCGGCAGTTAATAGAATTTCATCCTGTAACAAAACCCTTGGATAATGTGCTGCTTTTTTTTGCGCCAGGTATGCTGGTATATCTCCTGCCTGAAGCGATTCCGGGAACGATTCGTCAGTATCATAGGTACAAATGCTATAATCAAAGCCCAGCCCTTTTATAAGTTCCTGTCTTCTTGGTGATTTAGATGCCAGTATTAATTTCATGTTTAGTCTATTAAATCA
>CANHRW010000139.1 GCA_947462865.1 Bacteroidota bacterium
GGTTTCTAGTTCACAGCCAATCCACGAAAGGGCTTCAATAAGTGCATCTGTAAGCTTGCCTTTGCCTTCAATCAATTGGTTAAAATACCATTGCATGGATTGACCACTCCATTTTTCGAGCAATTGTTGGTAGAGTGCTTTGGTATAGCCTTTTTGTTGTAAATAAGTTAGTTGGTACATTTCTGAAAGCACTTGGTCTAAACGGTACGCACCCTTGGTTTGTGAAAGTATAAATAAGTCGGCCACCAATGCTGCCACCAAACCCTCTGTGTAAATAGATATTTTTCTGCCGGGTACGCCAGGTACATAACCATCAACCCAAGTATCAAAACTTGAATCTTCTAAAGAATAATTGAAACGACCCTGGTTGTTAAGGTGTTTTTTGAAGTCGTCAGACAATGAATTGAAATACGTTTCGAGGTTCCAAACCCCTGCTTGCACCAAGGCTAAATCACCGTAATAGGTTGTAATGCCCTCATACACATAACCCAGTTTGCTGTAATTTTCTTTGGTAAAATCATAAGGCAGCATTTCAACAGGGCGCATTCTTTTGATGTTCCAAACATGAAACAGCTCGTGCGAACTAATGGCCAATAAGTCGTTGTAGGCAATTGTTTCACACATAGATTTGCCAGGCCCCATGGCTATAACAGTTGAACTGGCATGTTCAACTCCATGTCTAAATACATCTTCTCTAAACAAATACAGAAAATGGAAATCGGTCATGGGCAATGCACCAAAAATGGCTTCCTGAATAGTGGCATACCGAATGGTATCTGATTTGAGTTGGTTCCAATCCAATTCAACTGGGCCCGCTGCCCAAAAATGAAACAAACAAGTACCATGTTGTATGGTATGGTGTTGCAAATTTTCAGCTATAAAAAATGGGCTATCGGCTAACTCATCAAAATGCTTGGCCAATAGTTTGTTGCCATTTAAATTGAGTTGGCAAGCAACTTTTGCATTTGTTGTAAGCGGCAACTCCACTTGGCAAGGAAGCTGTTCCAAGCCCTCTACATACAGCAAGCAATTAACCGGGTTGATATAACACAATTGTTCACTTACAAAAGAATTTCCAGCATCGGGTTGTTGGGCATAATACGCATAACTCACCACCACATTGGTTTGGGGAGTTGTGCTTACAGCCCATTTCTCTTTGCTTATTTTTGAGTAAGGAATAGCCTCTCCTGTTTCAGTTTTGATGTTAAAATTTTTGATATTTCTGGCATAATTAGCCAGTTCGTACCTGCCCGGTCTCCATGCAGGCAATTGTAAATTGACTATCTCAGTAGTTGCTGTAAATTGAAGTTGTATATGAACAAAGCCATTATTTGGCTCATCGGTTTGAATACGGTATTGGATCATGCTATTTTAAAAACAAGAATTGAAATTAGTTTTCAAACATACTAAAACATTTTAGAGACACCTGCCCCAAACAAAGCAAAATCATATTTCACAGGGTCTTTGGCATCAAATTGCCTAAGCGTTGCGCTCAATTCTGTGGCGGCTTGCCAATCATTTTGGATTCTGTTTAGCAAACCAAAAGCCCTTGCAACCCTTCCTGAATGAACATCTAAAGGGCATATCAGTTGTGCCGGCTGTATATTTTTCCAAATACCAAAATCTACCCCTTGCAAATCTTTTCTTACCATCCATCTCAAATACATATTGATGCGTTTGCATGCCGATTTTTGGAGTGGAGATGACAAATGTTTGCGGGTTCTTTGAGGTGCATCAGGCAATGAAAAAAACAATTGGTAAAAGTTGATCAAGCCATTTTCAACGCTACTATCGGTTGGCTTTATAGCTGCAGAAAATGCAGTTTCTAATGATGCATATTGCTGGTACCAATGCTTCAAAAAATGAACAAAATACAGCAAATCGGTATCGTTGAATGTACGGTGTTTAAAGCCTATTAATTTTTTTAGGTCTGATTCTTGGTGTTGAAGAATAAATGCATGCGGAGCATGGTCCATGCGTGCCAATAGTTCTTTACTTTTTTGAATGATTGTTTTGCGTTGACCCCAGGCAAACACAGCTGCAAACAAACCCGCAATTTCAATGTCTTGTTGTTGGGTAAACAAATGCGGAATGCAGATAGGATCATTTTCTATAAAAGCACGCTGATTGTATTGTTTGACTAATTTGTTGAGTTGCGGTTGATTGATCATTTCGAGTATGCAAGTTATTTGAAACATAGAAATTGACAATAGCTAAATTTCAGATTTTGAATTATAAAGTTTTAAGGCTTGATTTGTTAAAAATAATTTAATATGAAATTCAAACACATGATGATGCTAGGTGTATTTGGAGCAGGAATGGCCATACAATCTTGCAACAACAAATCAAACAATTCGAACTCTGATTTCGATGTCAATTGCGACCAGTTTGCAGATTTGCAGGTTCTTCGTTATGAGATTCCAGGTTTCAACGAGCTTACGCCAAAACAAAAAGAGTTGGCATACTATTTATACGAAGCTGCCAATGCTGGCCGTGATATTATTTACGACCAAAATAACAAAAACAATTTATTGGTACGCAAAACCATTGAAGCCATTTATGAAGCCAATCCTAATCATGAAGCTTCTGAAGATTGGAAAAACTTTGAAATTTATGCCAAACGCTTTTTCTTCTCAAATGGCGTTCACCACCATTACTCAAACTTAAAATTTGTACCTGCTTGTAGCTATGATTTCTTTGCAGGTTTGGTAAAAAAATTAGACCCAAGCAAATTGCCTTTGCAAGGAAAAAATGCGGATGAATTTTTAGCTATTATCAAGCCAGTTGTGTTTGATGTTAATTTTGAAGCAAAGAAAGTAGATTTGGCGCCAGGCATTGACAATGTTGCTGCTTCAGCAAATAATTTCTACGAGGGTGTTACCCAAAAAGAAGTAGAAGATTATTACAATGCCCGCATTAAAAAAGACGATGCAGAACCTATTTCATGGGGATTGAACAGCAAAATGACCAAGGTTGACGGCAAAGTGATAGAACAAGTTTGGAAATTAGGTGGCATGTATTCAACAGCCATTGAAAAAATGGTGTATTGGTTAGAAAAAGCTGTGACTGTTGCTGAAAACGACAAACAGAAAAAAGCCCTTGAATTATTGGTTGAATACTACAAAACAGGGGACTTAAAAAAATGGGACGAATACAATATTGCATGGGTAAATGATACCGAAAGCAGATTAGATGTAGTCAATGGTTTTATTGAAGTATATGACGATGCTATTGGTAAACGCGCCAGCTACGAGTCGGTGGTTTCTATCAAAGACATGGAAGCAACCAAAAGAATTGCTGCCATTGCCAAAGAAGCACAATGGTTTGAAGACAATTCACCCATTGCAACTGAACACAAAAAGAAAGAAGTAAAAGGCATTACTGCCAAAGTCATTACAGTCATTCAAGAAGCGGGTGCAAGTGCACAGTCAACCCCTATTGGCATTAACCTTCCAAATGCAAATTGGATTCGCCAAAAACATGGTAGCAAATCGGTTTCATTAGGAAACATTGTGCATTCATACAATATTGTAGGCGCTAAAAGCCCTGTATTGAAAGAGTTTGCTGAAAACGAAGCACAAATTGCAAGAGCCAAAGAATATGGTGCATTGGCTGGAGACTTGCATACCGATATGCACGAAGTAATTGGACATGCCAGTGGCCAAATTAACAAAGGTGTTGGAGACCCAGACCAAACTTTAAAAAACTATGCCAGTACTTTAGAAGAGGCGCGTGCCGATTTGGTAGCCTTGTATTATGTATTAGACCAAAAATTGGTGGATATTGGTGTAATGCCAAGTTTAGACTGTGGCAAAGCAGAATACGATGGTTATATCATGAATGGTTTAATTACCCAATTGACCCGTTTGAATATTGGAGAAAACTTAGAAGAAGCGCACATGCGCAACCGCCAGTTGAATGCCAAATGGGCTTATGAAATGGGCAAAAAAGACAATGTCATTGAATTTGTTAAACGCGATGGTAAAACCTTTGTTAAGGTAAACAACTACGAGAAACTACGCGATTTATTTGGCCAATTATTGAAAGAAATTCAACGCATTAAATCTGAAGGCGACTACAAAGCTGCAACTGAATTGGTTGAAGGCTATGGTGTAAAAGTTGACCAAGAATTATTGAAAGAAGTAAAAGAGCGTTTCAACAAATTAAATGTTGCGCCATACAAAGGTTTTATTCAACCTAAGTTGGTACCTGTAATGGAAGGCGAAAACATGGTAGATGTAAAAGTTGAATACCCTTCTGATTTCTTGAAAAACCAATTGGAACAAGGCAAGAACTATGGCTTGCTTCCGGTTAAAAACTAATTGTTAAGTTTCATTAAAAGGCGAAGGGCGGCAACCATTGGTTGCCGCCCTTCGCCTTTTAAAACAGGGTAGTGATTCAATCAATTATTTTTTAGTGCCAAATACAGAATAGGTATAACCAGTGAATGGACCTTCAATTATCTCAAAATTATAAATAACAACTTTTTGCGCAGCTTGAAAACCAAACTGTTCATCGTTTGCTCCTTTCCCCCTAATTGAAACTGTTTGACCGCTTATCTTTCCAGTTTGACTTGGAATAATGCTGTAGAAGTCATTACCTGAAGCTACAATTGCATCCGTTGTAATGGTAACTCCATCTTCTGTTATGGTTACAGAATTGCCAGCGCCTTTGGCAATCACAAAAGAAGTACTAGTATCTAAGACGGTATTTCCTGCTGTATCTTTAATGTTTGCATTACCAGTATAGGTTCCTACTGCCAAATCGCGCACATCGGTTTGTGTAGATGCAGGCGTAGCAGTATTGTTGTCTTTTGAACAACTTACAAAAGTGAAGCAAGCAACAAAAGCAGCAACCGCGAAGAATGAATAAATTGGTTTTAAATGTTTCATATTTTTTTATTATTTTATTTAAGAGTTTGAGAGTTAATTGAAACTAAAATTGATGCCAGCATTGAATAAACCATTTGCACCGTAGCCTATTTCAGCAAATGCACCTAACTTAGAATCTTTTGAAAATCTGCCTTTGAATCCTACTGCAGTAACATGATAAGCCATTTCATCTGAAATATTAGAATAGGCAGTTGCTAAATCCTTATTTCCAGATATAATTTCAAGAGACTTATTTACCGAAAACGTTCCAATTGACGCGCCTGAATACAATATAAACGATTGCTTTTCATGACTATACCATGTGTAGTTCAATTGTGACATGAAGCAAGACAAAACCATATTTGTCCTATATACTACATTATCAGTTGCTGTTTCTGTTTTCACTTTTCCTGTTGAAGCGGCTTGAAGACTATACGATAAGCCAATCATTAATTTATCTGTTAAATGGTATTGGTATCCTAAAAGTATTGGACCTTCAGAATTAGATGTACCATCGCCAACATCTTTTAATATAATTGCAACAGAATTTCTATAACCAGTTCCAGCATAGAGTGTCATGTTGCCTTTTTTATAAACCTGAGCCGATAAAGATTGAAATAATCCTGCACATAGCAGAATGGATAGAAATAGTTTTTTCATTTGAATTAAATTTAGAC
>CANHRW010000140.1 GCA_947462865.1 Bacteroidota bacterium
ATTTCCAATTTTGCCAACTTTTTAAATTGTCTTTTTGTAAGCCATTTTTTAAATCCTCTGCAAACAAATACTCATAATTTTGAAGTACAACTGAGTCGGTATTTACAGTGTAAATCCAATTGTTTAATTCTGTTAAAGCGCTAAAAATAGTTGAGGCTCCGCCATTTTTAATGAAATAAATATCGGTAGGAGCGTAAGCATTGGGTTCCTTTATAACTTTTGTAACGGAATCAAAGCCTAAAGCTAGTTGCATTTGTGGTTCAATAGCTTTGAGTTTTGCAGCCGTAATCTGAATCATTTCATCTTTGTAAATGGTTTTGGTATGATTTAGGTAAGGATATATAAACCCATTACTTGCAAGCCATTCGGTTGGAATTTGAATCAATGACAACATTAAAAACACAAGATACATCAAACTAATGAGCTTGAACCTTAAGTTTTTACTTCTTTTTATTTTAACGTATGCTGACATTATTTTTGAATATAGATGGGTCTGCCGTTGGTTGTTTTAATACCGTCATTGAACAATAATTTTATCTGTTCAAAAACTATCCCTGAACCTTCAGGCATGCTCTTTTGTGCGGCTAACATGTCTCCATTTAAGAACCTGTTGTTTGAATGAAAACTTTGTTTGGTTCCATTAGGGTTTATGATGACCATATTGAAAGCTGCAACCTGCCAAATTTTGTTGTTAGAAGTCAAAGCGTATGCATTAGCAAGTTCAGTTAATTGATTGTATTTATCTTTTAATTGAATAATAGGGGCCGTATTAATTTTAGAGAATAATGATAGGTTTTCTATGGTTTGTTTTCCTAGTTTCACTAGTAAGTTGAATCTGCCCTCTACAATGGGTGTAATTTTTAAGTGATTACCTTCAATTTCAACAACCGCCTCTTTAGACAAAAAACTAAGGTCTTTAATTTTTAGCTCCTTACCCAAATATGGGGTAAGGGTAAATGGCTCATTCATGTTACAGACCACTTCTTGTATATTTTCAAGGAATTTTAAATCAAGAGATTTTACCTCAATTTGTTGAAATTGTTCGTTTCCTTCATTTGATGCAATGATTGAATAATACCCGGGTTTTGAAGGGAGCCATTTAGCTGTATATGTATTTTCTTTACTTTCTTTTAAATCAATGTTTTGTTCATTAACATGAAGTTTAGGCAATGAACCATTGTTACTGTTCAAAGAAAATAGAACCTCTTCGCCAATGTAATAAACAGATTTAAGAGATTGTAGAAATGGATCTCTTTTGATTTTTTCTACTGATTTTTTTACAGTTTCATTTTTAACAAGGGCTTTAGTACTAAAAAAATTGAGGGTGTTTTTTAGGGCTATGGTTTGATAGTTGTTAAAAATATTACCCATAAAACCGTTAGGTATATTTATAAATAGCGGGTTCTTAGTTTGGTTAGATAAACCAAAAACTGTAAGTAAACTTTGTTTTTGTTGATCAGGAAACATTTCAGCATAGGCAATCATTTCCGATTTTAAGTTATCGTAATTGCCATTTTCAATGAATTTTTTACTGAATTTAGTTTCTTTTAGCTTTTCATCAAGGGTTATTGTACTACCAATCACATCACGTAATTGTATTTTAGCTTGCTCAATTTGATTGATAAAGTCTAGAGTTTTGTTTTTTATGGCGATGTCTTCCAAGTTTTTACACTCGATGTCTTGTAATTGAGATTGTAAAATACCATTCAACATGACTTGCGTTTTATGCATGGATTCATATTGTTTGATGTAGTCACCAGATGTAGAGAAAAAATAAAACACAATAAAAACCAAGTATAAGAAAGATATTTTCTTAAAACTCAGTGCCCTTGAACGGTGTATTTTTACTGTTGAGCCTGCCATTAGTTAGCTTTACCACCCGAAAGAAAATCTTTGTATTTGGCGTTCATTTGTTGCATGTAACCCGCATACTCTTCCATTTGTTTGTTAAATTCTTGAACCTTACCATTCATGGTTTTTGTTGATTCGTTGTTAGCTTGCATTTCCTTGTTGATATGTTCTAACGATTGATTCAAATGGCTAATCTGACTTGAAAAGCTTTTGATACTATCAGACAATTGTTCCATGGCTTTTGCGTAAGAGCTGCCATCAGGGCTGTTTCCAGTATTTTCTTGTTCCAATTGAGGAAATACATTTTCCCAATGGTATTCTTTGTCATCTACTTTTCTTTCAAATGCAGATATGATAAACACAACTGCTTCAATTGCCAAACCGGCAATAAACAATTCATTGGCATAATCCCATCCAATGAATTTAAACATAGATCCTACCAGAATGACTGCCGCACCGAAACCATAGATAAAGGTTATCGGATCTAATTTTCCTTTTGCTTTGATTGCCATATAATTAAGTTATCTTTTTACGATGTAAGTTAAAAAATCAGACCAATTTTTACCTTGTTGGGTAATGGCTTTTTGGGTAGCCATTTTCATAAAATATACAAATAAAACCAATGCAATTCCTAAGGCAATGGCTATGTATACGTATAAGTTGTAATCTTTTTTATTGATTGACGCTTTTAAATCTTCAATTGATTTATTTTGGGCTTCTATTTTGGCATTGTATGCCTCCAGAATACTGGTTGTTTTTGACTCAAAAGCTTGTAATTGTTCAACTTGATCATTTTTTAAACGGGTAATTTCAGCTCCCAAGTCCGCAATAATGCTTTCATGAGATTTCAATGACTCAGTGTTTTTGTTGATAATTTTTTGTTGAGCTTGTATTTTGGTTTTTAATTGATTCAGCTGGTTTTCAGTACTTGCTGAAATCACATCTTGTGCCTTGATATTGCATAAAGAAAGGAACAATGCGAAACTTATAAATGTAATTTTTTTAAACATAGGGTACTTGAATAGTGCTACGAAATTATTATTAATTTTATTATTTCTATATTTTATTCACATATTTAGTCTAATTATTTTAATTTTTATACATTTTTAGCAATAATTCGTCAGTATTAAAAGAATTTAAGCATCCAGAATGGGTTAAACCTCCTTTTCTAGCAGTTAAAATTCCATAGTGCATATCTAAAAAACCTTCAGTATTGTGCGCATCTGGATTTACACTCAATAATACCCCTTTTTCTATAGCATAGCCGATCTGTCTCCAGTCTAAATCCAAACGGTATGGGTTTGCATTGATTTCTATATGAACACCATTGGCTGCACAAGCATCTATTATTTTTTTATGGTCTATAGGATAGCCTTCACGCATCAATAATAATCGGCCAGTTGGGTGTCCTAAAATATGTGTGAAGGGGTTTTCTATGGCTTTAATGAGGCGGGTCATTGCTTTTTCCTCATTCATTTTGAGATTGCTATGAACAGATGCCACGATGTAATCAAATTGTGCGAGCACCTCATTTGGATAATCCAAGCTACCATCATTTAAAATATCTGATTCAATACCCTTTAAAATCTTAAATTGTGGGTATTTACTATTCAATTTGTCTATTTCTTCATGTTGAGCCAAAACCCTTTCAATAGATAAACCATTGGCATAAAAGGCTGACTTACTATGGTCTGCCATTCCTAAATACTGATAGCCTCTTTCTATGCACCACAAAGCCATTTCTTCAATAGTGTTTTGCCCATCACTCCAAATACTGTGGTTATGTAAAGGGCCTTTCAGGTCAGCATCTTTAATGAGTTGTGGTATTTTTTTTTCTTTGGCTATTGCAATAAAGGCTTCATTTTCTCTCAATTCAGGTGGAATAAAATCCATTTGAAAATGGTCAAATATGGCTACTTCACTTTCAAAAAATAGGTTTTCGCTCTTTATTTCAGGGTATGCTGATTGATGTATTGCTGTGCCTGTTGTTTGAAACAATTGCAGGTAAAATTCAGAGGCTTTGCTTACAAAAATACTAACAGGAAATCCGAGGTAATTTCCCTGAATTTGCGCGTCTACCCAATGAATGATTTGAAAACCTTCGATCTTAATTAAACAGGCTTTTACATCTTCAGTTGAAGTAGCTGAAACCAAAATATCAATCTGTTCCAAAACCTCACAGGCCCTTCTCATTGCTCCGGTGAGTGAAACCAGTTGGAACTTAGTTTTCAATTCAAGTATTAACTGATTTGCAGGTGCTTCAGCCCTGGCATAATGGAACTTGTCGGCATTTGCCATTTTGAAATAAATTTGTTGCATGACACTGGCTTGTGTTTTTTCTCCAAATCCTTTCAAATGCATTAACCTGTTTTCTTTGCAGGCATAAAGCAATTCACCCATATTTTCAATGCCCAATTCTTTCCAAATTAAGCGTACTTTCTTAGGACCAATACCTTTTATTTGCATAATTTCTCTTATGCCTTGAGGCGTTTGGTCAATGAGTTGTTCGAGCTCTGGTAGGCTATTTTGTTGTACAATAGCATAGATTGTTTGTGCTAAACTTTTACCAATGCCTTGTACTTTTTCAATTTCAGGCAAGCTCAACTTTGCCAAGGGGGTAGGGTATTTATCGAGTTGAAATGCAGCAGCAGCCAATGCCTTAATTTTAAAAGGGTTTCCTTCGTGTAATTCACTCAATTTGGCATACAACTCCAAAATTTCTGCTATTTCTGAATTGTTCATTACTTTTTAAGTTGACTGGTATAATTTAAAATCCATTGTTCTGGGCTCATTTTTGAGGCCAATTCAGCAATGAGTTCAAAAGGAATGTGTTCAGGCTTTTTGTATCTGATACAACTTTTTCCAATGTCTAATTTTTGTTTACTGACTTTGGCATGTGCAGCTATAAACCAATCATACAATTGCTGATCCATGTATAGTCCCATGTGGTATATTGCTACAAATTGTTTCTGTGAAGCGATTGAAATAAATGGCAATGGTAATTTAGGATTACAATGGTAACCGGCCGGGTACAAAGCATGGGGAACCACATATCCAATCATTCCATAGCTCATCTCTTCAACAAATCCTTTGGGTAGATTTTCTTGAAATAACTGTCTGAGTTTTTGAATGGCCTCCAATCTTTCAGGGGTTAGTTTTTCAAGGTAGGCATGAATGCCTGGGTCATTAGTATTTTGCATAAAATCAGAAAATAAAATCGGCAATCTGTGCTCTCCAAATTAATACAATCACTCCCAAAAGAGAAATAAAAAGCGAAATGAAAATGCTTTTACTGAATTTTTCTTTCAATACAAATACACTTGCCAATGTAACAGAGGCTGGTAATAAACTCAGTAATGTTTGTGTAATACCGGCAGTTAAATATTGTGTGGCAAGCAACGATAAGCTTACCCCAATAACGGGTCCAAATACAGACCCTATTAAAATGGGCTTTAATAGTTTTTTGCTTCCTAAAACCTGTTTTAATTCTATGATTGATTGTTTGTTGAATCCGGTAAATACATACAAAACAATTGTGGCTATAAACATCCGAATCCATGTGGCATGAATGGCACTCATTGAATTTGTTTCTGTATGAAATCCGTTTTTAGCAAGTACCAAACCAATCCCTTGGCAAATGGCACCTAAAAAGGCAAATAAAAATCCTTTGGATACAGAACCTTGTGTTTG